>JAPKBW010000005.1 GCA_028823235.1 Longimicrobiales bacterium
CGCGTCGGCACCCCGGACGATGTCGTGGCCGCCGTGCTCTACCTGATCGAGGCCAACTTCGTCACAGGCCAGATCCTGCCGGTTGCTGGCGGACGTTTGCTGTAACGACCCCGCCCGTCAGTCTGCGGCGGCGACCGTCTCTTCCGCGTGCGCGGCGGCACCACCGTGTGCGAGCCATCGCTCTGCTTCGAGAGCCGCCATACATCCGGTGCCCGCAGCGGTGACCGCCTGACGGTAGTAGTCGTCCATGACGTCGCCGGCGGCAAAGATGCCGGGGACCGAGGTCTCGGTGCGCCAAGAAACGGGCGTTCGCACATATCCGTTGTCCTTCAGGTCGACCACACCCTGAAGAAAACCGGTGTTGGGTGAGTGCCCGATCGCGACGAACAGCCCACCCACATCGAGGTCCCGCTTCTCGCCGGTCGTCGTGTCTTCGAGTTGCAACCCGGTGATCACGTCATCGCCGTAGACATCGGTGACAACGGTGTTCCAGGCGAACGTGATCTTCTCACTCTCCTGAGCCCGCTCGGCCATGATTCGGGAGGCGCGCAGTTCGTCACGACGCACGACGACGACGACCTCTTTGGCAAATTTCGTCAGGTAGAGCGCATCCTCCATAGCGGTATCGCCACCACCGATCACCGCGAGCACCTGCTCTCGGAAGTGAGGTAGAGCTCCGTCACAAACGGCGCATGCGCTCACACCACCACCCGATTGCGCGAGTCGCTCCTCGTTGGGCAGCCCGAGCCAGTTCGCGTTCGCACCCGTCGCGAGGATCACCGTGTCGGCGAGGATCTCGGTGCCCTCGCTCGTGACGAGCCGGAACGGATGCTGGTTCGGATCTACCTCGACCACATCCTCCGTGAGCACGCGTGTGCCGAAACCGAGGGCTTGTTCCTTCATCTCCATCATGAGGGCCTGGCCATCGACACCCTCTCGGAAGCCAGGATAGTTCTCGACCTCTGTCGTGAACATGAGCTGCCCGCCGGGGATCATAGTTCGGCTGATCCCGCCCTCGACAACAAAGGGATCCATTTCCGCACGCGCGGCATAGATCGCTGCCGTCCATCCTGCAGGCCCCGACCCGATAATGACGACTCGCTCGTGCTGAACGGCTCCGTTCTCCGACATGTGATCCCTGTCCCTGTCCGGTGTCAGTCTTCTTTGAACACTTTCATGTTCGTCGAATGCCCCGGGTTCACCCGGGCGCTCGGGTCGACGAAATGCACTGCGTTGTTGACTGCGACCGCAGCCTCAGCAAAACCCGTCGCGATGAGGTCGAGTTTCCCCTCGTAGTTGACCAGGTCACCCGCCCCGAATACACCGGCCACCGAAGTCGCCATCAAGGCACTCACCTGGATGCGGTTCTTCTTGACCTCGAGTCCCCAGTTCTTGATTGGACCGAGGTCAGGCTTGAAGCCCAGACACGAGAGTACCTGGTCACACTCCAGCACGAGGTCCTCGTCCGTCCGGTTGTCAAAGACCGTGAGGCGTTCAACTCGGTCACTGCCGTCAATGGCCCGCACCTCGTAAAAAGTCTTGAGGTCGATCTCTCCAGCGGCAGCCGCTTCCTCGACCTGCGTGACCGTTGCGGCGTGTGCGCGCCAGCCGTCTCGCCGATGCACGAGCGTCATCGACGCGGCCATGTCCTTCAGCATCATTACGAAGTCCATGGCGCTATCTCCACCACCGACGACGACGACGTGCTTGTCACGGAACGCTTCGGGGTCCTTCACGGCGTACTCGACCCCGGCGTGCATGAACTGCTCGTATCCGTCGCACTTCAAGGGCATGGGCTCAAAGGCACCCTTCCCTCCGGCGATCACGACGGTCCGCGTCCGGTAGACCCCTCCGCTGCAACGCAGCTCAAAGTGGTTCCCCATCCATTCGAGATCCTGAACCTGCTCGTCGAGAACGACTTCCGGATCGAACTGGAGGGCTTGCTCAACCAGACTGCTCACGAGGTCCTTGGCGAGAACCTTGGGGAAGCCACCCACGTCATGGATGTACTTCTCCGGATAGAGAGCAGTCAGCTGTCCCCCCAAGTCCGGCAGCGAATCGACGATGCGACACGAGGATCCTCGCATGCCTGCGTAGAACGCGGCGAAGAGGCCCGTCGGGCCCCCGCCGATAATCGTGATATCCCTAATGTCGTCAGCCATTGCGGCCTGCAATCGTGGGTGCGTCGGCCCTAGACATCGGCCGCCGGAAGACCAGAAGTTTAACCGCTCGGAAGGGCCGAGCAACGGGGATCAACCCGACTCGGCCGACCCCTCTCCACGATAGAAGTCCGAGTCCCGGTAGAGCTCGATTGCATAACCCAAAAGCAGTTTCAGGATCGCGGCGGCTGGGACCGCAACCAGCAGTCCCACAACACCGAAAAAATACCCACCGACCGTCATCGCAAGGACCATCCATACCGTGTGAATGCCTACGGAGTCACCCACAACCCTGGGAGAAATCACGGATTGATCCAGGATTTGAATCGTCCCGAAGACGACTCCGACCTTAAGCAAGGACACCAGCACGTTCCCACTGACCAGCGCGATGAAGATCGCGGGGACAAGCGTGAAGACGACGCCGAGATACGGGACCACAGAGAAGACCCCGGCGACGAGACCCAGAGACGCCGCATATGGAAAACTCAGCAGCGCGAAGCCGATTCCAGTCAGGCAACCGATGATCGCAGCCACAGTAAGCTGCCCCCGGAGATATCTCGACACCAGCACGTCACATGCGGACCCGAAGTTCACGACCTGGTCACGGGAGTCGACGGGGATCAGGTCGACCATCCGCTCCTTGAGTCGATCCCAGTCACGAATCAGGTAGTAGGAGAGCACCGGGGTCAGCACGAGGTAGCCGACAACGGTCATGACCGATCCAAGGCCCCGCCCCAAGCCCAGGACGCCTCCCCAGACGTAGGCCGTGAATGCTGACTGACGCTCCTGGAGAAACTCAACCACCGCGTCCGCATCGAGCTGGCGCAACTGGGCTACTACTTCGGCACCATCGAAGAACGGCACGTCCAGTCCCAGCAGTCGCCCCTGGCTCCTTTCGAACCATTCACCAACGCGCTCGATGAGCACCGGAACGGACCCTAGAATCTCCCTGCCATGCTCGAACGCTGCCGGCACAAACACGAAGAGGAGCAGGCAGATAATCCCAATGGACGGCAGGATGAGCGACAACACCGCAATTCCGCGTGCGAGCCCCCGTCGCTCCAGCTTATCGACGAGCGGGTCGAGAACGTATGCGAGCACAACGGAAAGGACGAACGGTGAGAGTGTCGATCCGATGTTCGACAGAATCCAGAACAGCGTGAGGACCGCAGCAATCCCGAGGAGCGCCATGTGGCCCGGACGGCCTCGAAACGGAAGCAGAACCGCCCACAGCAACACAAAAAGGAGGACCGGATTCAGAATCGTCAAAGTCTCAAGCAGGAAGAAGCCCATGACAACCACAACGCCGGTGGCTTGAACCACTCTCCAGACGCTGAACTCCCCTCGCTCAGTCATGACACGCCTTCAATACGCAGTTTCGTCCGAGGTTTCGTCGAATCAGTCATGACACGCTCTCAATCCGCAGTTTCGTCCGAGGTTTCTTCCAACAGGAGCTGATGGGCAATCTGTATGACTTCACTTGCGTTTTCGTATGAGATTCGCTGGTGTGCCATGTGCAGGGGTACCCACTCACATTCCGTGATCCCTTCTCTTGTCTCCGGCACCGGCTCACCCGTGTCCGAGTACATGAGAAAGAAGGTGGTGTACTTGTGAACCTTTCGCCCCCGTGCCCGAAAGTGCCAGTCGATGGTCACCAGCTCTTCCGACGGCCTCAGGTCGGTGAGTCCCGTCTCCTCCGTCACTTCTCGAACCGCCGCCTGTTCAGGGGTCTCCTCGCCTTCCACATGCCCCTTCGGAAGTCCCCATTTCTTGTATGGGTCAAGGATGATCAGGACGTGCCGAACCCCTTCGATCATCCTTATCACAACGCCACCCGCGCTGGTTTCGATGGTCGTGGGTTGCGGCTGTGCGCCACGCTCACGTGCGGATTCGGGTCGGGCCATGGGAGGGAGCGGAGGTAGTTATAGGGAGCCTGTGCGAGTGCCTGCAGCTATTCGTCCGGCACATCCTCACTCTCAAGCGTGAATTCCACTTCTTCGAATCGCCCGGTCTCGCCGAGTACTTCGTACGTGATTCGGATTCGCTTCACGGCAGACCGCTGATCAGTCAGAGCGACTTCAAAGTCGACCGCCTGGTCGGACGAGAGAACGCGCGTGCGAATCCTGTCTCCGCGTGCCGCTTCCGGGCCCGTGGCCGGATTTCGGAACAACGTCTTTGTCGACTGTCTACCCGACTCCAGCTGGCGTGTCACCTTCACACGCTTCAACCAGTCGGGCTGATAGCTGATGCCATACTCGAAGCCACGCTGGTCGGCCCCGGTCCCCTCTCGGTTGTGTCTTGCCACGCCTGTCCCCTTCGAGCAGTGTCTTCATCACCTCGCGAACACTCCGCACAGGAATCGAGAAAAACCTGTGTCTTTGAATGTTTTTATCAGGTATCACAATGTCAAGAATTTTCACCTCACGGGTGGCATAAAAGCTTTTAACACTTAGACAAATCGGAGTCACGCCTGACGCGTTTTCCGTAATTACAGGTCGATTGGGACCAAGACAAAACAGGCTACAAAAACGAGAATTAGCACCCAGGCCAGGCCCGAGCGGACCCGACCCAGTCCTGGCTCGGGCTGCAGAACGGGTGGATGAACCACTTTTCCGCGGTGGAGGAAAAAGACCAGCACCGCCCATGCCCACCATCCCCACCATCCCGTGCCCAGCACGACTAGGATGCCCAGGAAAAGACGAGCCAGTCGCCCGTGTTTCGCCGGCGTCAACGCATACAACACGTGGCCGCCATCGAGTTGACCCAAAGGGAGAAGGTTCAGCGCAGTGACGAACAACCCGAGCCAGCCAGCGAGGGCGAGGGGATGCAAGAGGATCGCGGCCTCACCAACCGGGCCCGGACCAAACCAAGTAGTGAGCACATGCGTCAAGCCTCCGTTACCGAGCCATATGGGCTGTCCGGTAAAACGGACGACGAAGGGACTGGCGATCGAAGCCGGGACAGGCACAGTCCGCGACAGGCCCAACCCTGCGATGAACAAGGGCACCGACACAATGAATGAGGCAAACGGGCCCGACGCACCAATATCGAACAGGATCGATCTTCGAACGCTTGGCCCCCGGAGACGGATAAAAGCTCCGAGACTCCCGATGACCGATAGATACGGCGGGCACGGGATGAAGTACGGGAGGGTCGCCCGAACACCGTGGTATCGAGCGGCGCACCAGTGTCCCATTTCGTGAGCCAGAAGAACCGTGAGGAAAGGGATCGCGAACGCGGCGCCTCTCCAAAGGCGAGAGAGATCAAGACCAGTCGGATAGGGGAGCTGAAACGATCCCAGTTCGAACAAGTGCGTCCGGAAGGGATCGGCACCCGTCATCATAGCCCCGGACCCGAGAGTGGTGATCAGCGTCACGAACAAGAGCAACGCATGAACCCACGGAAATTTCCACGGCTCATTCTTCAACTGATAGACCAGCACGACCTCTGTACCGCCCGCCGTCTTCGAGATATACGCTCGAGCTGGCCACTGTCGTAAGACCTGGGCGACCTCAGGAGAATCGGAGCCAAATCCAGGCTTCAGGCGACCCTCCAGCACGGTGTCGTGCGGGAGCGAAAGCACCCGGTAGTCTTCCAGAAGCGACAGCCAAACCTCGGGATCAGCCTTGACCCCCTTTTCAGCCGCCATTAATCGTTCCTAGCAACGAATTCGTTCATTCTAACGAAGCCCCCCGACCGCGCGATCCCGTCAGCTCGTCCGAGCGACACGTGCGGGAGCCCCTCGTGGACATCGCTGAACTCAAGAGTAAGAACGTCGGAGAGCTGCACGATCTGGCTGAGGAGTTGAACCTCAGCTCGTTCACAGGCCTCCGCAAGCAGGATCTTCTATTGAAGATCGAGCAAGCCATGCTCGATCGCGGAGAGAGGCTCACGGCCGAGGGCGTCCTCCAGCTGTTGCCGGAAGGGTATGGGTTCCTGCGCTCGCAGGCGTGGAACTATATCAACAGCCCGGACGACATCTACGTCAGTCCCTCCCAGATGAAGCGGTTCAATCTGAGAACGGGCGATACGCTGATCGGCGAGGTGCGGCCGCCGAAAAAGGGCGAGCGCTACATCGCCCTGCTTCAGGTCGACTCCATCAACGGTCTCGACCCCGAAAAGACCAGCGACCGTGGGGAGTTCGACAGCCTCAGGCCGATGTACCCGGAGAAGCGACTGAATCTCGAAGTACCCGGTTCCGAAGGGTCGATCCCGATGCGAATGGTCGACCTGATCGCACCCATTGGGGAAGGCCAGCGCGGCCTGATCGTCTCGCCGCCGAAAGCCGGAAAGACAACGATCCTTCGACAGATGGCCAACGCCATCGCTACGAACTCTCCGGACGTCCACCTGATCGTCCTGCTCATCGACGAGCGGCCGGAAGAGGTGACGGAGATGAAAGAGAGCGTGAACGGTGAAGTGATCGCGTCCACCTTCGACGAACCTGCGCAGAGGCACGTACAGGTCGCAGACATGGTCCTCGAAAAGGCCAAGCGACTGGTTGAGCACGGCAAGGATGTAGTGATCCTGCTCGATTCGATCACGCGACTGGCGCGAGCTTACAATTCGATCATCAAGCACTCGGGTCGAATCATGTCCGGCGGCGTCGACGCCAAGGCCATGCAGCGCCCCAAGAAATTCTTCGGCGCTGCGAGGAATATCCAAGACGGGGGGTCACTGACGATCGTTGCGACCGCGCTGATCGACACCGGAAGTCGAATGGACGAGGTGATCTTCGAGGAGTTCAAGGGCACCGGAAACATGGAGCTCGTCCTCGACCGGGAGATATCCGACCGGAGGATCTGGCCAGCGATCAACCTCAACCGTTCGAGCACGCGAAAGGAAGAACTTCTCTTGAGTGACGTTGAGCTCAACCGCGTCTTCCTGCTTCGGAACTTCCTCGCCCACATGGATCCAGTCGAAGCGATGGAGTTCCTGATCGAGCGGATGCAGCTGTCGGAAACGAACGCCGAGTTCCTCGACGACATGACGCGAGGCGTCTAGTCGTCGATTACTCCTTCGTAGCGCGGATTCAAGACCAGATCATCTCCATCGAAGACCTTTCGGTCCCACGGAAGGATGACATTCGCATCCATGGTCAGAGCTGAGTAATCAGGCTGATAACCCGTCGTGCGCACAAACGACGTTGCCGTGCGCACCTCTTCCGGATGGACATCACGCGCGGCTGCCTGGGCCAGCCTAAGGGTATCTCCCGAAGTCGTGATTTCTTCCCAATAAGGAAGCGTCGCCCGCCAGCCTCACGCGGAGCCGCACTCATGATCTCCGGTCGCTCACGAACAATTCCATCGCCGTCTCGGCGGAAAATTCTTAGAAGTAGAAGTCGACGCGCAAAATCGACACAACTACTGCCGCCGGAATCACGCCGGCGCGAGCGATCCCCACGATGATCTCTGGGTCTTAGTCTCGAGGGACTTTCAGCGCGAGAGCCCAGCACAATTCGCTGAACATCGCCCACTCGACCTCGATGCGTTCGTTCGCCGTCACTTCGGCCTAGCCGAAAGCACGTGGATAATCCATGACTCAACCCACCAAGGGATTCCAGCCGGGATACTATGCGGCGCGTTGACGCTCCGTGCATACGTCGCAACTCTTTGAGCCATGCCCGACGACGTAACGAAACAGGCCGACCAGATCCTCCAGGCAGCCCTCGAGGCGACGGGAGCCCGCGATCCCCGCGAATTCTATCGCGACCGGCTCCAGGAGCTCAAGCAAGCGAACCCCGACGGCTACAGGGAGGCAGTCGCCTACTATCGGGAGAGGCTCCTTCCCAGCATCGCCAAGGGCACCGCTCCAGCCTTGGAAGCGTGGACCGAGTACGGTCGGCGACTGGCCGAGGCCGTGACGCCGGGACGGACCGTATCGGTAGACGACACGGGCCTCGCTCACGAATACGAAGATCCCGACCTGGACCGGCTCCACCTGCATATCCCTTCAGGCAAGGGCCGAGCCCTTCTCGTCGGACTCCCACCCAACCTCTCCGCCGCCCAGCGAGCGACGTATGACGTGCTCGTTGCCGGAAAGCAGAAATTTAAGAAGTAGGTCGTTCCAGCGGGGTCAATCCTCGACCATATAAGCGATGCCCCACGCCCCGACTCCGAGGTGCGTGGCGATGACGGGCGTCGCCGGGGCAGAAAGAATCTCCACCCTATCACCGTATTCGGACCGAATCCGGTCCGACATTTCGGCCACGATCTCCGGCATCCCGACGTGAACCACCCCGAACCGCACCTTCTCTGTGCCAGTAGGGATCTTCGTTCGGAGTACGCGTAGCATTTCACCACGCGCACGCCGAACTCCGAAGGCCTTCCCGAACGGGACGACTCGTCCCTCAGCCGACATGCCCATTATCGGCTTCACTCCCAGAAAACGTCCGACGAAGGCCTTACCTCGACCAACCCGACCAGATGCGATCAGGCGCTCGAACGAACGAACCGTGAAGAGAATTCCCGAGTGGGTCCGGATGCGCCCTAGCTCCTCAACGATCTCGTCGAGAGAACGACCCGCCTCCGCCAGTTCCGAGGCCTTCAACACTAGGAGGCCGAGCAGGAGCGAGGCCCCCAGTGAGTCCACGACTCGGAGTGGCACTGCGTCGAAGCGTTCGGCAGCCGCCTCAGCCGAAGTCACGGTACCCGACAGTGTCGAGGAGAGGAAGACGCCAACCACGGCCTCCCCTTCCTCTGCGGCACGGGCCAAGCCTTCGAGAATTGCAGCCGGGGTCGGTTGGCTCGTGGTAGGTAGCGATTCGGCGGACCCGAGGCGGTCATGGAACTCGGTCGCTGAGATGTCGACTCCATCCCGATAGGTCGTATTCCCATCGACGAGGGACATAGGCACGACATTGATACCGTGTGCCCGCACGATCTCCTCGGAAAGGTCACACGCAGAGTCTGTGACCACGGCAACTGGACGGCGAGCGAGTTGTATGTGCCCTGCTCCTGCCCCGATCGCGTCGTGCTGGGCCTTCATATCTTCAGCTTTGTGGGTGACCAACGACCCGACCGTACGGAGGTAGTCGAAGACATCTTCCGGCTCATCCGTATGGATGTGCACCTTCAGAATGTCTTCCGATCGAATCACGATAAGTGAATCACCGAAGTCGCGGAGGATCTCCCGCGCGGCCTTCTGGTCAGGAAGGGCATCGCCACGGACGAGCGCCTCCGTGCAGAACTGATACTGCTCCTCCGCGCTCGGATAATCGACCAGCCCCGCAGCCGCTGCCAACCCTCCGTCCTGCTCTGCATCCGCCGCCCCGGATCCCACCGCAATCGTCACTCCTTCGACGAAAAACAGCACGCCCTCGAGCATGCTGACGAATCCCTTCGCGCCCGCATCCACCACGCCAGCCTTCTTGAGAACCGCGAGTTGATCCGGTGTTCGAGCGAGAGAGTCTCGCGCCTGCTCCACGACATGGCTGACGAGCGGTACGAAGTCGGACTCGGCGTGACCGGACGCCGCAGCTGCATCGCGCATTACGGTGAGAATCGTCCCCTCGACCGGATCCTCAATGGAATCGTAAAGCTTTTCGAATCCAGTCGTCATCGCACTAGCGAACCCAACCGAGTCCACTCGATCCTGGCCTTCGAGACTTTCCGCAAAGCCGAGGAGAAAATGCGAGAGCATCATGCCACAATTCCCACGTGCGCCGAGCACCGCGCCCTGTGCCGCTTCGTGCGCAACGATACCCACGGACCGATCCCTGACAGTGCGCAGGTGGTCGGCCACGGCCCTCACAGTGAGCGCCAGATTAGTGCCTGTGTCTCCGTCTGGAACGGGGAACACGTTGATGCGATTCAGCTCAGCGCGCTGGCGCTGCGCGTGGTCGCACGCGGCGAAAAGAGACCGCCTCAACCGTGGCCCATCAAGGTACCGTATCTGCATCGCGGTAATCTACCAAACCCCGCGGGCCGAGGCACCTGAGAGTCCTATGTTACACCCGCCCCGCGAGCTTATACTTGTGGCCTGTCGCCGCGCAGGACTTGTATTGAGCCTCCCCTAAATGCACCGCTGAACGCCTTGTCGCCTGACGCACTCTTCGGAAACTGGATGGTCGCGGTCGAGAGCCGCCGCCTTCGTCGGTGCGTCGGATCTCGACGACGCCTCGGCGAGCCAAATGACGAAAGCGTGGCGACTGGTCCAAAAGACGGCTGACATATCGCTGGCGCAGCTTACCTCAGACATCGCGGCGGAGTCCCATATTTCCGTCGTGGATCTCGACCAGACGGATCTGCAATCTGCGGTTCTGATCCCTGCAGAGGTCGCCCACAGGCGGAACGTGCTTCCAATATCCTGCACAGAGAAGAACGTCTCGCTCGCGACGGCCAACCCGCTGGGCCAAGAGACCAAGAAACAGTTCGTCTGATTCAGGGCGTATAGTGACTCTCAGTCCATCCACCGGAAAGCGTTCGTCTCTCATGCCAATACGTCTCGTTTTTCTCTGCCTTCTGTTCGTCTTTTTTGGAGGCCTGCCGGCAATCGGCACGGCCCAGGAGTCATCTGACCCACTCTTGGGGGCGAGTGCATCCGGTCAGGTCGCTACGGCGCACCCGATCCAGGTCGCCCCGGATATCGACGGGATGCTCGACGAAGCGTTTTGGGACTCCATCCCGGTCATAAGCGGCTTTCTTCAGCGCGATCCGGTTGATGGAGCCGCCGCCTCGGAGCGAACCGAGGTGCGCATCGCCTACACACCTACCGCGCTGTACTTCGGCATGACGATGTACGACTCCGAGCCCGACCTCGTTCTGGGCAACATTCTCCAGCGCGGTGGATGGATCGACAAGGACGACAACGTCCGGATTGCGATCGATACGTACCACGACGGCCGCAATGCCTACCTCTTTGAAATTGGGGCGCTAGGTGCCCAGGACGACGCCCTCATATCCGACGAAGGCGGCCAGGACTGGAACTGGGATGGGATCTACACGACCGAAGCGAGGATCACCGACGAGGGATGGGTTCTGGAGGCCGAGATCCCTTTCACGACACTGAGGTTCGACGACCCGACTTCGCCCGAGATGGGTATCGCGATGTTTCGGTCGATCCGACGGAAAAATGAGTCCGTGTACTGGCCTCACATCGGCCAGGAGTACCGGGCGGGAATCTCGCAGGTCTCCCGCTACGCCACCCTCACGGGCTTCGAGAATCTCGAGAAGGGTCGGCAGATTCAGGTAAAGCCATTCGGCATCGCGGGAGCGACCAACACCTCGGCAGACGGCACCGACACCGAGGTCGATGCCGGCCTAGACGTGAAAGCGTCGATCACATCGAATTTCACGCTCGACCTGACCTACAACACAGACTTCGCTCAGGTCGAGGTGGACAATGTTCAGATCAATCTGACCCGATTCAACCTGTTCTTTCCCGAGAAGCGAGAGTTCTTCCTGGAGCGGGCAGGGCTATTCCAGTTCGGCGCACCGAAGGAGTCTGAGGTCTTCTTCTCAAGGCAAGTCGGGCTCGACGCCGACATCGTTGGAGGGGGTCGCCTGACAGGCCAGGCAGGCCCCATCTCGATCGGAGCCATGAGCCTGCGGACCGACGACGCTCTCCCGAACGGAAACACCGATCCAAACGACCCGACCGCTGTACCCGCCGCATGGAACTCAGTCGCCCGGCTCCGTGGTGATCTGATGGGGCGAACGACGCTTGGCGGCATCGTAACGAGCAAGGAGACGACGTCCGGTCACAACCGCGTAATCGGTGCCGATATCGAGTCTCGATTTTGGACGAGCAGTTCGTTTTTGCTGTGGGGCGCGAACGTCTCTGACACCAAACACATGGAGGGTGACGGCGAATCCTACGCCGCTCAGGCCGAGCTCATTCTGCAGAACGATCTGTACATCGCAGAGATCACCCGTACAGTGACCGGCGAGGCGTTCAACCCAGCTCTTGGATTCGTGCGCCGACCGGATCAGAAACGATGGGGCGGGCAGCTCGGCTATCGGCCTCGCTTCGAGCAGAGCGAGTGGGCCCGCCAACTCTCTCTGACGGCGGGAGCGAATCACATCACGGGTATCGACGGCGCTAAACAATCTCACCTCGGCCAGTTCGTGACCAACCTTTCGTTGCAGTCCGGCGACAACACCAGCGCCACGGCCCGAGAGCGCTTCGAGAGACTGACCGAGCCGGCCTTTATCAACGGACGTGAGATTCCGGTGGGCGACTACACCTTCCGGACGGTGTCGGCCAACTTTCGTCCGAATCGCGCCCGATCGCTCGGAGTCCGCTTCAGCGGCTCCTACGGCGGCTTCTGGTCCGGGACGCGCGCCGAGATCGGGGGCGGTCTCGTCTGGATCGCAAACAAGCATCTGACTGTGGATACGAACGCGAGCTGGAACAACGTCTCCCTTCCGGTGCCCGACGGTGACTTCTCGACCACGCTCGTCAGCACCCGCCTCGAGGCTGCACTCAATCGACGGCTCTTCGCGTATGCGCTGGTCCAGTGGGACGACGTGTCCAACACACTTCAGTCGAACATCCGGATCGACTGGATTCACACACCGGGAAGCGACCTGTTTCTGGTCTTCGACACCGGGTATATCACCGGCACGCTCGACGATCCACGGGACACGCGTTGGAATCGACGGACCGGGGTGGTGAAGCTGACGTACCTGAAGGCGTTCTAGGGGGACAGACTACGCAGCCGGGGCGACGATAGCTCGAGGCTACGACAGCCCTTCGAAGACCCCCGTGGCGTGGTTCTTCTTTACACCATCCCACGCGAAGACTCGGCCGTTCATGGTGATGTATACACCGGGTGGGAGCACCTGAACGACGGCGAGTGCACCGCCCAGATTGAAGAGGCCATCTGAGCTTCCAAACGCGATAGGAATCATCGCGCCAGTCAGGACCACCGTTTTGTTCGGCACAACCTCTACGAGTGCTCGGGCCGTGTCGACCATGGTGTCGGTCCCGTGCGTGATGACGATATGTGGCTCAGGAGCGTCACGGCAATTGCTCGCGATCAGCGCACGATCCGCATCACTCATGTCGAGCGAGTCCACCATCATGAGCGTCCGAACCCGAACGTCGAGCTTCGAGCGCCCCATCTCGAGCATCTGAGGAAGATGGGTGTCGCGAAACTGTAGAGAGCCATGAATCTCGTCGTACTCTTTGTCGAACGTTCCACCCGTCACGAACAAACGAATGGCTTCGCTCATCGGAGGATCGGCGCTAAAATCGCCCGGCAGCTCGCTCTTTTCCCGGCAAGATTTCCAAACATGTGGTCCACCAACCCGTAAGAATCGTCTCGACGAATTCCTCCGGAAGCTCTTCGTCTCGCATCTCCTTGGCCAGTGCCAGATGGTCATACGCGACGGAGACGAACTCGACGTCCATGTCGCGCGCCTCGGCCTGCAGGATCGCGTACCAAACGGCCGGGCTCCCATCGTTCGCCGGCCGGCCCAGGGCACCGACGTTTACGAAAGTGCGTTGCTCGCCCCAGCTCCGATTCCAGCGCAGACCCGTATGCGTACCCACGACGACATCGGCGGAGTAATCGGTCGCCAGCTTGTCGAGAAAGTGCGTGGGCGTGGTCGACTCCCACAGGAACTCATTTGTCTGCCTGGGGCTCCCGTGGCAGGCCAGGACGTCGAGATCGCCCAGTCGAAATCGGATCTCATAGGGAAGGTTGGACATCCAGACGCGATTTTCAGGTGACGTATTGTCGAACGTGTACCGGTACGAGATCCTCGCGAAGTGATTGTCTCGCGGGTCGGTATACCCGCACTGACAGTCATCGAGGCCTCTCGCGATTGAATCGTCGTAGTTGCCCTTCACCACCTCGATGTCGTGTTCGCGCAGCAGCGGGAAGACCCGATCAGGATGTGGACCAAACGCGCCCAGATCACCCAGGCACATCATTCCGTCGACGTCACGGCCGAGCGCGTCTTCGATGGCAGCCGAGAGTGCCAGATGGTTCGAGTACACACCGCCGAAGAGCGCTATGCGCCGATAGCTTCTCACGTCTGCTCCATCGCGAAGCCAGGCATGTTCGAGCAGATCGCCCCGTTCACCCAGCACGTATAGCAGGCCTGCTCCGCAAGGCGGGCGGGCACCGCGACCGCTTCGTCGAGCGTATCCGCCAGGCGACCCGATGAGTAGTCGAGGAGAATCGGACAAGCCCAGACTCCGGTCGACGTCACCAGTCGTGCGCTCGAACAGAGCAGTAAATCGGAGGGATATTCCGCCATCATGTCGACGGTTACGGCCTCAGCCTCATCATAGGGGCGATCTCGGCTCGCCTCGGACCCGATCCGCAGCGGTGGCAGAACCTTCAAGCGCGGCCGGTCATACCCGACGTCAGCGAGTACCTGGTGGAAGTCCTGGAGCATGGGGTCAGTTTCATGATCAGGCCACGACTGCATCGTAGTGATAATTGGAAGGAAGCCCGCGGCCGCGAGCCTCCCGACGGCTGCCACGGCGCGCTCGAAAGACCCAGGGCCTCGGATCGCGTCGTTCATATCTGCAGTGACGCCATCGATACTCACTCTGAGTTCAAGCGTGTAGCGTGAGGCTCGAGAGAGTTCTGCCAGGCGATCGACGACTCTTTGCGGCAGCAACGTCGCATTGGTCAGGACGGTGGCAGGGCCAATCTGTAGCGTGTCCTCGAGAATCCCCAGCATGTCGCGGTTCATGAACGGCTCCCCACCGGTGAAGTAGTACTCCTTCACCCCCAAGCGCACCGACTCAGCGAGCGACGCAGCGACCTGGTCACGGGACATGAACCAGAACGAGTGGTTCTCGGGGGAGCACGAAATGAAGCAGTGCTGACAGCGGAGGTTGCACACCGTCCCGGACACCTGGAACCAGAGTTGGTCGAGCGCCCGCAGTTCGACTTCCGGTACGATATCGGTACCGTTTCGAGCTGCGGGTCCAGCAGGCAAAACCGCGATCGCATGATCTCCCGGTCTGACCGTCGGTAATGCCTTCGTCATAACACCCCCGTTCGTTGACGGCATCGTACGCACCGCAAGGAATCCTTGCGAGGGCGCTCCGGGTTCCGCGAGGCCACTCCGGGTTCCGCCAAGGCTACCGGGAAGTAGGTTGACCATCTACGGATCGATTCTCCCACCCCGACCGCTCCTATGCACTTCGAATCAGTGAACCCCGCGACGGGAGAGCGCTTCGCCGAGTACGCACAGGCGTCACCACCCGAGATCGAAGCTCAAATCCAGAGGGCTCATGAAGCTCATCTCGAGTGGAGGAACGTGTCCGTCGAAGCCCGCACCGACCCCCTGCGGACCCTGGCCAGGCTCCTTCGAGAGCAAAAGGAGTTACACGGTAAGCTCATGACTCGGGAGATGGGCAAACCAATCACGCAGGCGATCGCCGAGGTCGAGAAGTGTGCCCTCGTGTGTGAGTACTACGCAGACATTGCGTCCTCCGCGTTGGCACCCGTTCCGGTCGAGACTGATGCATCGATGAGCTACTGGACCTATCGGCCGCTCGGCGTCGTTCTCGGCATCATGCCGTGGAACTTTCCTTACTGGCAGGTCATTCGATTCGCCGCCCCGGCACTCACCGCTGGGAACGCTGTCCTTCTAAAGCACGCCCCGAACGTACCAGGGTGCGCGTTCAGTATCGAGCGCCTGCTCTGCGAGGCCGGCTACCCGGAAGGGTTGTTCGTGCAACTCCGGCTCGATGTCGAAAACACTGGAGAGCTCATCGACGACGCTCGCATCCAAGGCGTCAGCCTGACGGGAAGTGTACGAGCCGGACGAGCCGTGGCAGCGAGAGCGGGAGCCGCCATCAAGAAATGCGTTCTAGAGCTGGGCGGAAGCGACCCGTCGATCGTGCTGGCCGACGCGGACCTGGATGCCGCGGCTGCAAGCTGCGCAACCGGACGCTTCATCAATTCGGGTCAGAGTTGCGTCGCAGCGAAACGGTTCGTGGTGGTCGACGCGGTGCGCGAATCCTTCGAGGAGAAACTGCTTCGGGCGATGGACGCTTGGCCACTTGGTGACCCACTCGACCCCTCGACAAGGGTCGGTCCCATGGCGCGGACCGATCTGCGCGACGCGTTGCATGGCCAGGTCGAACGCTCGGTCGAGGCCGGAGCGAGACTGATCGCGGGCGGGGTCGTCCCCGAAAGGCCAGGAGGGTGGTATCCGCCGACCGTGCTCGCAGATGTGGGTCCCGGGATGCCCGCCTACTCAGAGGAGTTGTTCGGACCGGTCGCCTGCATCGTACCGGTGGCGGATGAAGCTGAGGCGATCCGGGTGGCGAATGACACGGTGTTCGGCCTGGGTGCTTCGATCTACACCACGGACGTCGAGCGGGGTGAAGTCATCGCCGCAGATCTGATCGACGCGGGCAGCTGCTTCGTGAACGGAATCGTAAAGTCGGACCCCCGCCTGCCCTTCGGCGGCACGAAGGAGAGCGGCTACGGTCGAGAACTGAGCCCCTTGGGACTCCTCGAGTTCACGAATGTGAAAACGGTCTGGGTGAAGTAACCGCTACTCGAAGCTGTCCGGTACCGCCTCGAACATATCCGCTGCCATCTCATCGGCAGACTTCATCCTGCTCATGTCCAGCTCGAAGTCGGGGTGTCCCGGCGCTTCAAGCTTCTCAAGGAGCTCGCGAATCTCCCGTGCCGACAAACCCGCTGCCTTCATTTCGTCAGTTGAGACCGAAGCGCCATCGACTACCGTGATACCGTCATCGGCTCCCTGCACGAGCTTGGAGAGGACTTCCCGCTCCACTCGAGTTACCGGCTCAGCGCCGAGGTCATAGTCAATCCAGGCTTCGTAAGAAAGCGGCGCGACTCGCTTCACCATTGCTGCAATGACCTGAGCGAACTGCTGGATCTCCCATTGAGCTCTCGTATCCACACGCAGAGACAGGAAGTGGAGGAGATTGTGCAGATCGATTTTCCAGTACCATTGAGTATACGTCGATACAGGCAGGTCGATACGGGCGATCTCACGAGCTACGTCTTCTTCGAGCATCCACCGATACGCATCCCCTGAATCTGCGCGAAGCTTCTCCCAGCGCGCCGAGGCTTCACGATACACCTCTTCGGGCGCCCCACCGTCGCGGCCCTGATTGTTCGACTTGCTCTGCAGCGAGAACTGCTCCTGGTCCGGCATATAGAAGAGAAGCGGCATCAACGAGTAACGAGCGGACAGCTCGTTGACCGAGGCGGTCCGATGCCGAATCCACTGGCGTGCTACGAACATGGGCATGGCGCAGTGGAACTTGAACTCGACCATTTCCGACGGCGTCGTGTGTTTGTGCCGTCGGAGATACCGCACAAGTCCCCGAGTCGCCGAAACCTGTCGGGTACCGAATCCGTAACTCACCCGAGCCGCTCGCTCGACGTCTTCATCGGATCCCATGTAATCCACCAGCGACACGAAGCCGTGGTCGAGAACGGGGAAATATCCGCCGAGAATCTCCTCGGCCGCCGGGCTGGTGGGTCTCTTCGTTTCCATGACTATTCGTTCGAGGGTCTCTGGCTGATGCAGAATATACACACGGTGGCCAGCTCCGCTCTCATGCCGGCTCTAGGCCCCATGCTTGGAGGAAATCCTCCGGCTCGACGCCCAGGCCATCGGCCACTCGGGTGATATAGTTGAAGTAGCCGATGACCTGTGTCGCGTCATGAATCGCGCGGTCATCGAGCCCGAGTGAGCGGAGTTCGTCGATGTCTGGCTGGCCCGCGTCCTGTTGGTGGTGGGTCAGCTTCTCCGCATAGCGGCACAGTGCTTCTTCCGCCGCGCCCAGATCAGCAGTTCGCCAATCGCGAGTGACTGCGTGCACGAAAACATCCCGCTCCGAATCAGTCGCAAACAACTCCTCGACCTCTTCCCGGAGGTCATGCGCATGCGCCTGAGTTCAGTAAAAGCAGTCGTTCGCTTTCGAGGTAACGACCGCGAGCAGCTCTCTCTGCCAGCGCGTGAGCGGCGACGTCCCGAACATGATCGCGGCGTAGAACTTCATCGACGCATCCATCGCCGGGGGGTTCTGGCTCATTATGTGGACGATGTGCCAGATTCGACCCGCGCGTTCGAGCGCCTGATCGAAGAGCTTCTTGAGAAGGCCGGAAGCCTCCCCCACAGGGACCTGTTCGATGTAGGGCATGGCGGAACGTAGGGCGCGGAAAA
The DNA here is from genome assembly GCA_028823235.1 of Longimicrobiales bacterium. Taxonomy (NCBI): domain Bacteria; kingdom Pseudomonadati; phylum Gemmatimonadota; class Longimicrobiia; order Longimicrobiales; species Longimicrobiales bacterium. Next base: position 18,284 of record JAPKBW010000005.1, read on the forward strand.
GGCCGCGCCACCCTGAGAAAGGGTGACTCGGCCTAAGTACTCATGGGCCGTCGTCTGTCAGCCCGCCTGAGCCACATGTGAAGGCTCACGGCTGATTGTTTGGATGCGGGCTCCTGCGCGAGGTTCACGATCGCACGCTCGACGACGACGGCCGCGTCGATGCCACCTTCAGCTAGGGTCACGGGGCTTTCCACTCCGCAGCCTTGCAACCCCGCGGGGACCGCCAGAAGAGTGGGCGCATGATCTACCGAAGAGGGCTTTCTCCCGCATCGGTCCGTTCCGTGAGAGGCGCGTAGCGGTGGGTCCGCCCCTCCCCAGTGTGACCGCCACAACCCTCTCCTCGAGAATCCGGAAGACGGAGATGAGTGCCGCCGATTACAGGCCTCCGCGCGACCACTGAACCGAATGGGTCGTCGACCCGAAGTAAGTCTTAGGAACGCGAGCGGTCGACGGAGCGTGCAACGGAGAGGGCGATCATGGCTCAAAGAGCAAGAAGGGTGAGCAGTGCAAAAGGGACGCGAGCGGATCCGGCTCTTTCTGCACCATCCATCTAGAACAGGAAATTCGCGCTCGAACCGAGCTCACCGGCGACTTGGACAAGGATGCGATCATGAAGGCCGCGATCGGCTTTGTGATCGTGGGCGCACTTTTTCTCTTCCGGTTTCGCCGCTAGAAGTTGGCGGCGCCAAGGTCGAAGCGCCGACTCCTTAGTACGTCGGGCGTGTAGAATCCGGCACGCATCCGATTCAGCTCGAGGGTGACGCGAAAAATCGGACTACCTCCCGTGGGACCGACCGGGAAAGCGATGTCAGTCCGCCAGACATGACGCGTGTTGGCCGGCAGTCCGATCCGGAGACCGAAGCCTACTGCAGCCTTCCAGCCGGACTCGACCCCATACGGCGCATCGCCTTGCCAGACACGTCCCAGATCTCCGAATAGTGTCATGCCGAGATCGGCAGCGCCGCGGCTCGGCCAAGGGAAAAGGATTCGCTCCTCAACCACAAAGCGAGCCATTCGTCCGCCGGGGAACTGGTCCTCGACGAGGGACCGCACCCCTTCCCTGCCGCCTAGATTCAACTGGAAGGGAAGCGTGGTATTCCAGCCGCCTGCTACCGTCGCGCGAAGAAAAAGCGTGTGGCTCCGAAAGTTCTCGGACCGGACATAACCTACCAGGCTCGCATCACCGAGGACGTCCTTCCAGGCACCGTCATCCCGTCGAGTCTCGACGTTCACACCCCCGTGAAAGAACGACGACCCTAGTGGTGCCGTGAAGCTTCCGTAGGCGCGGCCGAAAAAGTCCTCGGTGCCCTGCACGTCGTTCGGGACGAGAAGCGCGAGGCCGGTGCCGATAGAGACGCCCGCGACGAAGCCAAGCCCGATGAGTCCACGATCTCGAAGCCCGTCGATGCCTTCGTACTCCTGAAAGCGCAGGCGAGTGGTACCAACATGCAGCGACACGCGAGTGGCTCCGGACTCCTGAAGATGATCGGAGAGCAGCGATGGAAGCTGGCCGGGGAAGTCCTGAAGCCCCTCGAAATCATCCTCAACTACGACCTGAGGCGTGCCGGGGAAGCGAATCACATCTCGCATTAGCGTGATGCCGGCAATGATGCTCTGTCCAGGTGATCCAAAACGCCGCGCTGCCGAGAGCTCGACGATCTCGCGAAACGAAGGGACGAGGACCTGGCTATAGGTCTCCTGTCCGTCGGTCGAGTACGCGAAGAACCGAGTCCCCTTCGAGTAGCCCTGTCGGATCGAGAACCGACCCGTCTCTCCGATGAACGGATAACGGACGAATTGATCAAAAACCTGGCCGGGTCGATCCCTCCCCCACCGAATACTGGCATCCGCCCGGCCGAAGAAACGTGGAGTCGACAGACGGACCGACTGGGCTCGAGTCTCCCGCCGCTCGCGATGACTGAACTCGGCAACGATGCCCTGGCCAAGGAAGTTCTTCTCGGCAATTGATAATTTTTCAAGATTCAGACTCGCGTCGTCATAGGTGACGCCGACATCGACCTGGGTCGACCATTCATCCTGTGTCTCGACCAGGACGGCCCGTCCGCCGCTGCCATCGTCTTCGCTGGTGATCCGGGCGCCGGCGAGAAAACCGTAGCTGTCGAGGAGCCGTTCGGATTCTCCGACCAGGAACGGATCGAAACAGTCTCCCACCTCGAACAGCAATTCGCTCCGGATGAACCGTGGGGCGGTACGGACGTGGAGCAAATTCATGAACCTGTACGTCCACGCCAGCGCTCCGACCTTAGTGGACTCCGGATCGAAGACGTCAGCCCGAGCCAGGTCGACGGACGTGACAATGCCGTCCATGCACTGCACGGGGGTGGGTTGAAGCTCCTGGGCCGCGGCCGGCTTCGGGAGTGCTAACAGCATCGCGACCACCCACGTACCAGCCAGCCAGGCCGGACGGCGCAAGGCGCGGTATCTCTCGATCAAGTCGGGTGCCTCGATGGATCCTCCAGAAGAGCACGATTCAGAGTTGAAAAGTAGCCGTCTGATTGGGGTTGAAGCGATAGGCCCGTGAGGTGGCTAGGCCAGTCCACATCGTCGCCTGAAAACCAGGGGGTGCCATCAATCTCCGAATTTGCATACCGTTTTTGGCTTCCTGTGTTGTGCCTAGTCACACCCTGCCTCAGCCTGATGCCCCAACTGATTACTGCGCTGTACGGCCTCGCCGCCCTCTTTGGAGCAGCGTTTGCCGCCGTAGAGTTGCGGATGCTCATCCGTTTTCTTCGTAACCGTAATGAGATCCGTGCGGGGACAACTTCCCGCGGAAGCGCTTCAACCTCTAGTGACGACCGCAAGGCCCCGCCAGTCACAATCCAGTTGCCTCTGTACAATGAGCGGACGGCCGCGAGTCGAATTATCCGTGCGGCGGCAGACCAGGACTACCCGAGGGATCGCCTCGACATCCAGGTCCTTGACGACTCCACTGATGAAACGACGGCGATCGTGGCAAAGGTCGTTGAAGAGGTGCGCGCGGAAGGGATCCAGATCGAGCACCTGCATCGCGAAGACCGAGTCGGCTACAAGGCCGGAGCACTCGCAGTGGGGCTTCAGCATTCTGAGGCAGACTTCGTCGCCGTGTTCGACGCAGACTTCGCTCCAGAACCGAGATTCCTGGCACGACTCCTCATCGATGACGCCCCGTTCGATGATCCCAAGGTCGCGTTCGTCCAGGCACGCTGGGCATGGGGGGCGGCAGAAACAGAAGGATGGCTGCCATCTGTCCTCGCGCTACTACTCGATCGACACTTCCAGATCCAGAAGCCAGTCAGGGCCTGGATCGGGAACGTCACGACCTTCAATGGCTCGGGTGGAGTTTGGCGCAGAGCGGCGATCGACGATGCCGGCGGATGGGCGGCAGACACCCTGACCGAAGACCTGGACCTGAGCTACCGAACGGCCCTGGCCGGATGGAAGGGACGTTACCGTCACGACGTGAAGGTCTTCAACGAGCTGCCCGGGCACATGCGTGCCCTAAAGCTGCAGCAGAGACGCTGGTCGAAGGGCAACGCTCAGTGCTTCAGAAAACTGACGCGCCAAGTGATGAGCGCCGGAGATGTCGTCGAGGACAAGTTGGACGAGGCCTTCATGCTGGCAGGGTACGCGATCCATCCCCTGCTGCTGGCCTCGTTGCTCCTGTGGCCCTGGGCCGTGATCCATGTGAACCGGGGGCTGTTCTGGGTGCTCCAGGGAATGATGTCACTGGGAATCGTCGCGGCGGTCTTCAGTTTCCTTCTGACGATTCGCGAACGTGAGCCGGAGTGGCGGTCCGGCGCCCTCTTCGAAGTGTTCATGGGCGTATTGGTGGGAATGGGCCTGATGGTGAACAACACCGTGGGACAGGTTCAGGGCTTCCTTTCAAACGGGGGCGAGTTCGTGCGGACCCCAAAGCTGGCAACCGTGAATGAGGACGAATCCCTCAGCGAACTGGGTGCCGATCTTCCTTATTCAAGTCCGCTCCACTGGACCTTCTTCCTCGAGCTGTTGGTCATGGGATATTGCGTCGCCGGCGCAGTATTTCTCGTCCAGCAGGGCCAGGGATTCTGGTCCGTCGCGATGATTTTCTGGGCGCTTTCGCTCGGACTGATGGTTCAGCAACAGGTCGCGACTCGGTCCGCCTGACCGCCGTCTTATGACGCTACAGCCGCGCGGCTACCTGACGATGGCGACCGGCCCCCGGGGCTTCCTCGAGATGGCCGTGGACATGGCTCTCTCTCTTCGAGAGCACACGACGTACCCGATCGGCCTAGCATGTGACGAGGGCCTCGCGGGCACCGTGAGAGACGAGTACGCCGGGGTCTTCGATGCGGTCACCAAGGTCCACCCACGATTTCTCGCGGGTCGAGTTCGGAAGTACGGTGCCGCGGAGGCGAGTCCATTCGAAGAGACGGTCTTCCTGGACGCCGACTGCATCGTCCTGGGATCGCTCGACCATCTGTTCGATCCTCTCCGGGAACACGGCATGGCGATGCTGGGTGAGCAGCTGACTCGCGATGATGACGAGAACCACCATGGGTTCTCCACGCGTCGCCTCATGACGCAGTTCGGACTCGACCGTTACCTGAAAACGAACAGTGGTATCTTCAGCTTCCGTCGCGAGGTGGCCCTCGACGTCATGGAGGATTGTCGTCGGTGTTTCCTAGAGGAAGCTCAGCCCCGACTGAAATGGTCGATCCTACTCGGGCGTTGGCTTGGGGACGAGATTGCGTTTGGGATCGTCGGTGGCCGGCGGGACCTCGGGACGATCCCGCTCCCCCACCCCATATACTGGCCTCCGGAGTTCGAGGGCATCGACCTCGCCGCACCGACAAAGCCACTCCTCCACTTCATCTGGCCGCCGAGGCCAGATCTGCTGGAGCAGCTCCTCACCGACATGCACACGCGACGAGAATCGGCAGGCATCGCAATTGACCGGTCGGAAGAGGTTTGGCGGGCGGAAGTCGTGAAGCTCGAAGCGATGAAACGGCGCCGTGCGTGGGCTGAGCGGTTGGGGTGGTGGTAGGGGACTGGTCCTAGGCCCACGAGTGGATCATACAGCGGGCCGAGCGTTCTTAATCACGCCCCGCGACCCACCACCTCTCGAAAGCATTCGGCATACTGCGCTGCGATCCGTGAAGGGCCGAGGCTCTCCCTGGCAAAGGAACAGATCCCTGGTCGCCGCTCCTTCCAGGCCGAGGCAGCCTCAGCGATTCCAACCAGCGCGTCCGCGACCGCGGCCTCATTCACCTCTCCTGCCAGAGAGGACGGGTCACGCATGGTGTCCTGTGTCACGTCGAACAACGAGCCGCACGGATTGGGCACGAGAATGCCACGCTCCCCATGCTCACCAACCAGTTCAGCACTTCCGCCCGTCTCGCTAAGGACGAGCGGCAGTCCTGACCACGCCGCCTCGGACGCGGCCACGCTCCAGCCTTCGTAGAAGGAATTGGACACGAAGCCGTCGGCTGCTGACAACACAGTCCCGACATCCTCGACCGGACCGATGTGACGGACAGCGCCTGACGAGAACAGGTCCGGGAACCGGCGCTTGAGTGTGTTAACTCGAGCGCTCTTGTCGTCGGGTCCAACCAAGAGGAGGAGGAGCCCGGGAGATCGTACGACTGCCTGCTCGAAGCCGGCCAGCAAGCCAAATGGATTCTTCTGCTCCGTCACCCGGCCGATCGAGCAAAACACCACGTCGTCCGGCGACAATCCATACCGGCGGCGGGCGAACGCTCGGGGCGCCGAAGCGACTCGCCCTGGATGGATCGCATTGGGGATCACCCGGAGCGATTGACGATCGGTGTGTCGCTGATAGTACTCCGCGACTCCCTCACTCACGGCCACGACTCCTGCGAGCCGATCGATACGACGTCGTTCCTCCTGCCACTCCGAGTCCCGGAACCACGCATAGGTGTTCTGAATAGTCTCGACCACGGGCACGCCTGTGTCCGCTAGGGCGCTGACGGTCTCGAGCGGTGCGAAGTGGCTCGAAACCACATCCAGATTCCTACTCTTCGCCCATTCCGCACACGAGGACGCTCGCCCTCCTCCTATCGTGACATCGACGCCGGCGTTGGTCAGACGATCCGCGATCGGCCCGCCTTCGTGGGAGCAAAGCAACGACGCCGACACCCCCGCCGCCGGCAGGGCCTGGGCTAGTAAGGCGACCACTTCCTCCAGCCCCCCTGTCCCCAAGGAACGCACGACGATGCCCGCCCTAAGTGCAGGCTTGGGTACACTTGCATCCGTGTATCGCGGAAGGCTTAGTAGAGAATTTTTCTCCACTGCCACACCGATGGCTCGAGCGGACGCGCGGCGCCCCACTCGACTCATGATGCCTCGACCCGACTGAGCCACAGCCCGGAACATCTCCCGCCGCTCTTCGTCGCCTCGGGCCTGACTCTCCAAAATCGTGTTCGAAGCATGAACTCGGTAGCGCACGTCGGTCAGCGAGTCTTCGTATACAACTCGCTCGGGGCACAGCTGCATGGCCCGCAGAAGAAAGTCGTAGTCATGCGTGTACCGGTACGCAGCAAAGCCTCCGAGTGCTTCCCAAAGCGCACGATGGAAGAAAAAATTGGAGGTGGTCACTGCCACGTTGTGTTTCTTCAACGCCGCGGCGAATGAAGGGGCGGTCTGCGCGAGCTCCCGGGCCTCGCGGTACCAGCGAGAGATCGGATGGGCCGGATCGACCCCGGCTCCGTCCGCGCCGACGAGACGGACAGAACCACACAACAGAGCCGCACCTGTGGCACGTGTGACTCCCCAGGCATGCTCGAGCCGTTCGGGCTCGAACGCATCGTCGGAGTTCAGGACCGCAATGTAGTCGCCCTTGCTCAGCGCGATCGCACGGTTGAGCGCGAAGTGGGCGCCTCGATTTTCCTGATAAATACTTCGGAGCCCAGTGAATCGATGAGCCTCAAGGACGTCTCGGCTGGAGTCCAGCGAGCCATCGTCCACTACGATCAGCTCGCTGGCCGGCAGTGTCTGATCGCGAACACTGTCGATCGCCTCGCCGATCCATCGCTCATGGTTGTACAGAGGAATCACGGCAGAGAGTGTCGCCCCGGTGTGGACTGCGGGTGCCTCGACGACGCGGTGTTCCGTCATCTCCAGAATCCGTTCGACACGAGCGCCCCAAGAATTTGCGGCCGAGAATCTGTGCATTTTAGTCGCCACGGCAGGGGTCGTCGTCGACCTCCGCACACGACCGACCAAATCGACAAAATCCATCTCATCGGTGGCTCGACGTACCCCCGGGATGCCTCGCAGAGGCTCTATGTCGGGACCTGCGACCGGCAGGCCTGCGGCAACGAATTCGTAGATCTTCAACGGACTCGTAGCTCTCGTGACGTCGCTCACACGCCACGGGAGAAAGGCCAGATCTGCGTGACCGAGGTAGGAAGGGAGATCGGTCTGCGGCTTGAGTCCCAAAAAGTGACAGTTCGCAGGCAAGCCTCGTCCTTCGCGTCTACGGTCTCCGACAAAGACGAAGGCAGTCCTCGGATGCGCCTGGGCCGAGCGTTTGACTAGGTCCCAGTCGAGCCAGCTTCCCCAAAGTGCTCCCACATACAGGGCGATTCGCTCTGCCTCGGGAAGGTCATCCGGGCGCTCGGCACGGAGGGCCTCCTTGGTGAACAGGCGCGCGTTGAAGGCATTGGGAAGCAACTCTGTCTCACGACCACTCAGGCGCTCGATGTGATCGACCAGCTCGTATGCCGAAGCCACCAGGTACTCGGAGTCGCGTGCCAACTCCGCCTCATTCTCAGACTGATACCAGCCCCACCCCAGCTCCGAGTCCCAACGATCAATGCAGTCGTACACCGTGGCCGCGCCCTTCTCCCGAGCCGTAAGAACGAAGGGAGTCCACTCGCGGACGGGGACCTGCGTGATCACCAGTGACCCGGGCTCAGATACGAACGTGTTGAGGGCTGAGACCACATCCGGGTCAAGCGCAGTATCCAGGCTCATCTCGACCAGGCGAGGCTGCTCATAGCAGAGAGCGAGGTCGACCGTCTCTGTGACTCGACCGTGACTGACGAAGACCACAGCGTAGTCTCGGGCCACGAGTTCCAGAGCGAGTTGGGCGCTCCGCTGACCTCCCCCCGTGTCATGCATGGGATTAGCCGAGAGAATCACTGCCCGGCGCCGTGCTCCGCTAGCAGCAGCCGCCAACCTGTCCAGGAGAGTGTTCACGTTAGCTCCCTATCCAACCGGGATGAGACCTTCTCTGCCGAGGTAGATCGACTCGGGGTCGGGAATGAACGAATAGCCATCGCGGACGTGCTCCAGATGTTCACGAACATGCGAAAAGTGCGGAATTTTCATGCAATTCCTTTCTGGGGTCCGCGGCTTAGGCGGGAGCTTCGCTGGTGGGCCCGGTCGAGAATCAGAACACGACCCTAAACCTTGCAGGACTCGGGCCACAAGCCCATTCCCGCTTGCGATCTGATCGGGGACAACGTTTGTTTCCGGTGGCCGCCTGCCGTACGACAACTCTCGACCCCATAGACGCTCCTACGCACGTGATAGAACTCGTCGAGCGAGCCGGACGCTACCCCGACCGTACAGCCCTCCTCGCTCCCGAGGGGGCGTTCTCTTACGACGACTTGCTGAGGGTGTCGGGTGCAGCGGCAACCCGACTGCTCGCTGGAAGGGACGACTTGGCTGGAGCGCGGGTCTGCTACCTGGTTCCCCCGGGCTGGGACCACACAGTCGCGCAGTGGAGCATCTGGCGCGCGGGTGGTCTGGCTGTACCCCTCGCGACTTCACACCCGCCCGCGGAACTGAGACACGTCCTTGACGACGCCGAACCCGAGGCGATGATCGTTCACCCAACGCTGCTCGGCCGCGTGGAGGCCGTGGCCGCCGAGCGACGCCTCCCTGTACTTCAGACGCCGGCCCTGCTCGCGGAAGGAGCCGCGGCCCCCCTACCGCGGGTCGACGAGTCTCGACCCGCGTTGATGCTTTACACATCGGGCACGACAGGCCGACCGAAAGGAGTCGTCCTAAGTCACTCGAATGTTCGTGCTCAGATCGAGTCGCTGAGCGAGGCGTGGGGATGGCAGGAGGACGACCACATCATTCTGCATCTCCCGCTCCATCACGTGCATGGCATCGTGAACGTGCTCTGCTCCGCGCTCTGGAACGGCGCCACGTGTGAGGTGCTGCCCAGGTTCCGGGCGATCGACGTATGGGAGCGCCTGGCTCGGGCAGATGCGACGCTCTACATGGCGGTCCCCACCGTGTACCGACGTCTTATCGACGCATGGGATGCTGCGGACCTCAATACACGGGAGGCCTGGACGGCTGGCGCGCGCGCGTGCCGCTTGATGGTATCGGGATCGGCTGCATTGCCCGTCCCGACGTTTGAACGCTGGGAGACGCTGACGCAACATCGGCTCCTGGAGCGTTACGGAATGACCGAAATCGGGATGGGACTTTCGAACCCACTTGAGGGTGAGCGTCGGCCGGGGTACGTCGGAACGCCGCTTCCGCAGGTCGCGGCTCGACTCGTGGACGATGACGAGCAACCGGTGGAGGACGGCGCCTCCGGCCACATTCAGATCCGTGGCCCGGCCATATTTTCGGAGTACTGGCGTCGTCCAGAAGAAACGAACGATGCCTTCACCGCCGACGGCTGGTTCAGAACCGGCGACCAGGCAGTAGTTGAGGACGGCGCCTGGCGTATTCTGGGACGGAGCAGCGTCGATATCCTGAAAACGGGTGGAGAAAAGATCTCAGCACTTGAGATCGAAGAAGTTCTCCGCTCCCACGATGCGGTGTCCGATTGCGCGGTGGTGGGCATCCCTGACGTAGACTGGGGCGACCGGGTCTGCGTGGCGGTGGTGTTGACCGATCAGGCCACGATCACCCCTGAGGAACTTCGATCATTTGCGAAGAGCCGCCTCGCACCCTACAAAGTGCCCAAGGACGTTCAACTCGTGGACGGCCTCCCACGCAACGCCATGGGGAAAGTGACCAAACCCGCGGTGCGTGACCTCTTTGCTCCGGAAAACGACGAATGATCGAAGCCGTTCTGGCAAACCTGCGTGAGTACTGGATGGTTTACACCCTCCTCGTGCTCTATTCGGTCATGCTCGCGCATCATGCGTGGACCGGGAAAAAAGAAACCAAGAACCTGGCCGACTACTACGTCGGTGGGCGCAACATGGGTGGCTGGACCATCGGTCTCTCGTTCTTCGCCACCTATGCCAGCACAAACTCATTTGTGGGCTTTAGCGGTCGCACCTATGCGTGGGGCCTGCCATGGCTCCTCTTCATTCCCACCGCCGTCGCCTTCAGCCTGTTCTCGTGGATCGTAGTCGCACCACGACTTCGGAGCTTCACTGCGGCGATGGACTCGCTCACGATCCCGGACTTCATTGGCTTCCGCTTCGGGAGCACCCCGGCACGGGTCTTCGCCGCCCTCATCGTGATCGCGGCTTCGTTCTTCTACATGACCGCCGTCTTCAAGGGGATTGGCAACCTTCTCGAGGTCTTTCTCGAGATCCCCTACAAGGTCTCCATCGTCATCGTCTTCTTCGTGGTCATGACCTACACGATGATCGGCGGCTTCATCAGTGTGGTGAAGACAGATGCGGTCCAGGGCGTGGTCATGATATTCGCAGCGCTCCTACTCTTCTTCGGAACTGTGGACGCAGCCGGTGGTTTCGCCTCCGCGCTGGAGGTCAGAAATCAGCCCGGTGGGGAGGAGCTCTTCACTTGGGGAGGCGGCGTCACGATTCCGCTTCTCATTGGCACCATGGTCGCCGGGCTCGTGAAGTTCGCGGTGGAGCCCCGACAGCTGTCGCGCTTCTTCGCCCTGGAAGGGGAGAAAGCCATGCGTACCGGGATGTGGGTCTCGTCACTCACGTTCGCCGGAGTTTTCTCTCTCCTCATTCCCGTTGGCATTTACGCACGAAAAATCTTCCCGACGGGGATCGAGGATACCGATCTGGTGGTGCCCACCCTCCTCTCCGAGGTCTTCGGGCAGGGCACGAGTTCATTCCTTCTCGTCGCTATGGTCGCGGCTGCCATGTCCTCCCTCGACAGCGTTCTGTTGGTCATGGCGTCGACCACCGAGCGCGACGTGGTGTCCGTCGTGCGGCCGGGGCGAACAGAGGCTCAGGAGATGTTCTGGACGAAGGGCTGGGTCGCACTCTTCGCATTCATCACGATGCTGATCTCGCTGAACCCACCGGGAGGCATCGTCGAACTGACAGCCTTCAGCGGCGCTCTCTACGGTGCGTGTTTCTTCCCAGCGCTCGTCCTGGGGCTGCACTGGAAGCGCGGAAACGGGCAGGCCGTGATTGCTTCGTTCATCGTTGGGATCGTTGTACTCCTTGGATGGACGTTCCTTCCGGGTTCGGAGGTGATCCACCAGATCTTCCCGGCCATGCTCCTTTCGACTGCGGCATATGTCGGCCTCTCAATCTCGGGAGAAGACGGCGCGAACGATCAGGTCGCGCAGCTGTTGGATGAAGCTGGAGCTCGACCATGAGGTCCGGGACCCCGAAGCAGTTTTCGCAGGTAGCAGGTAGCTCTGTCGCGACACCGCCGAACTTCCCGGATGCACCGTGAGCACGCTCGCACTCGCTGATCAGCAATCCACGATTCTGGCCTCACTACGACGACTAAAGGGTCGTGGTACCGTAGGCGATGTCATGGCAGATTCCGGCCTCGGCGCTGAACCCGCCCGGGCTGGCCTGAAGGCCCTTCTCGAGACTCATCGAGGGCATCTCGCCGTCGCTGACTCGGGCGAACTCGTATACGAGTTTGACCCCAAACTGATCGAACGCGGCACTGAGCCCGTCCTGTCGCGGATTGCGGGAAGCTTCAAACGGGCTGTGCACGTCGCGTTCAAGGTTTCGATCGTAACGATGCTCGTCGTCTACTTCGTAATTTTTGTGGTCCTCATGATCATGGCGCTTACGAGGGGTGGGGGACGCGGGTCGAACAACCGGGGGAGCGGGGGCTTCGGAGGAGGAGGAGGAGGAGGACACGGCATGGGCTTACACTCCTTCTACTGGATCTGGGGACCCCGCTGGCGGGTCGACAGACCCTATTACGGGCACAGATGGGAGAGCACACTCGACAAGGAAGATAGAGTGCCGTTCTACAAGAAGGTCTTCGCATTTGTCTTTGGGCCCGATCGCCCGACGCCTACCCAGCAGCAGCTCGACCGCGCCAAGCTCAGGCTGATACGTGCACGGCATGGCGTGCTCACGACCGCAGAGTTGGTAGAGCACACGGGTTCGACCTTCGACGAGGCAGAAAGCGATCTGGCCCGGATGGTCGGCGCCTATGACGGTGAGCCGCTCGCGTCACCGAATGGTGAGGTGGTCTACGTCTTCCCGGGCATCATGGCGTCGGTCGACGACCGTCGCCCGGCTCGGGAGCCGAATCCCGCCTGGTTGCGGCTCGAACACCCCCAAGAGCTTACAGGCAACACTGCGAGATCAAATGCTATGGTCGCCGGTATGAACAGCTTCACGCTCGCGGCCGCCGCCAGCGCACCGTTGTTCATATTTCCGCGCTTAGGTATCGGCGGCCCAGAAGCATTCGTCGCCCTAGTCTTGGTTCCTGTCGGCTACAGCTTTCTGTTCTTTGCGGGGCCGCTCATGCGTATGACTGGGGTGGTACTGGAGAACCGGCGACGGCGGCTTCGAAACGTGCGTCGCCTGCTGGTCGGCCTGATCTACGGCAGAGCGCTGGACGGAGACAAGCCGGTTCGTGAGTCCGAGGTGTTCAGTTTCCTCAAGAGTCGCCTGCCGGTTCGGTCCGTTTCCGAGGCCGAAGCCACGTCGGTGCTCCGCTCGATCACAGCAGAAGTGGATGCCAATGTCTCCACGGATGACAAGGGCGCACTCCAATACACATTCGGTGAGATACGTGCCCAATTCGCTGCCAGCGAAGCCCTACGAAGCAAACTACGCCTAGAGCGGAAAAGTATCGGTGACATCGTATTCTCGACCGCTGATACAGAGGAGACCGAGGGACAGCGCGACCTAGCTCTGTTCGACCAAACCCTCCTCGAGCTCGACGTGTCGCTTGATCGCAACCTGCCCAGCTTGGATCGCGTCTCGTTCGAGGACGACTTCTCGCTTGTCGATTTCGACGAGCAATTGAGGAATCGCGATAAAACCCGACTACTAACCGCTGATCAAGCGCAGGACCTCTATGGGTGACATCGTATTCTCGACCGCTGATGCAGAGGAGACCCGGCGATCCTGATGATTCGAGTGCTGGCATTAGTGGCATTTTCATTAGTGTCTCACGCGTGTGGGGTAGGGAACACAGTGCGAAACCCATTCGATGGCCCCGCGGTAGCGGGCTCTAACGCCACCGACAATCCGATTCGCATCGAGGTCCAGAACCGCAATTTCAATGACGTAACGGTCTGGACCAGCCGCACGGGCCGCCGCCTCCGACTTGGCCAAGTGACGGGCAAGACCGATAAGACTTTCACGGTCGGATGGAACGTGGCACTGCCCATTCAGTTCGACATTGATGTCACCGGTGGTCGAGCCTGCACGACCGCCAGCATCCCGGTAGATCGGAACGCAGTGGTGTGGATCGCCATACCAACTGCTGTAGGGAATCAGCCATGCAGGGTCGGGAGGCGATGATGAGGATCCCACAAATTGCTGCGGTTCTTTGCGCGGCGCTCATTGTAACCTTGGCTGCGTGCGCTTCCCCGAAAAGGAGCGATGCACCACGGCCTTTTGTCGAAGCTCGGCCGAGTACGGTCCAACTGCTCGTCCAGAATCGGAATTTCTCCGATGTACGGCTGTATGCGGAGCGCCACGGCACGCGGAAGGCACTGGGGACAGTCACGGGGAAGCAAGATGCCGAATTCACCCTGGACTGGCCGGGACACGACCCGCTTCAGATCGTCATCGACATGGTAGCGGGCCCGAGGTGTACGACCCCCGAGATGCTCGTGGACCCAGGAGACATTCTCGAACTTCAAATCGCGGTTGTCTTTTCAGACACGACCTGTCGACGGGGCTAGGCACTCGCAAGGTCAGTCGTACGACAAGTCAGTCATACAGCAAGTAGGGCTCGACCGAGGCTTCAAACGCCTCGATTTCAGTCTCCACCCCAGCGAAGATGTCGTCGACCGAAGCCCCCGCATCGATTCCGAGTCGCAGCCCATCGTTGCCCCACAAGATATCGATCGGGGGGGTCACTTCTTCGTATTCGTACGGGGGGGACCGCCAGGCAAACGCATCGCCCGCCAGGCGACGGCACGCAGAAAAGAGGGCCACGGTCGCGCGAACCGAACGGAACGAATCGCGATCGGTAACATGGAGCTGGCCTCCTCCACACACTTTGCCTGCGTACTTCTGGAAGGTCGGTTCAAAATGAGCCGGCCGCAGAACGACTCCCGCACCCAAGTGACTGCCAGATTGGTCCTGAAGCTCAGCCGCGAGAGCCTGGGGATTCAGATAAGGTGCTCCGAATAGTTCAAACGGGCGGGTCGTGCCGCGCCCCTCTGACAGATTGGTACCCTCTACCAGAACCATCCCTGGATACACGTCGCAGGAGTCAGGTGTCGGCAAGTTCGGACTCGGAAGCACCCAAGGCAGCCCTGTGTCCGTCCAGTGCATCCATCGACGCCACCCCTCGCACGTCACGACCTCCAGTTCGCAGCCTATGCCACGCTCCTCATTCAACCATCGGGCCAGTTCACCGGCGGTGAGCGCGTGACGCAGTGGAATGGGGTGGAGCCCCACGAACGACTCAAAGCCTGGTCGCAAGATGGCCCCCTCTCGAACGATCCCTCCAATGGGGTTCGGACGATCGAGTACGACGAAGCGCACACCCGCCTCGGCACACGCTTCCATCGCTAGCGCCATGGTCCAGACAAACGTGTACACGCGCACCCCTACGTCCTGCAGATCGAAGATGAGTGCATCGAGTCCGTCCAGCATCTCCGATGACGGCTTACGCACTTTGCTATAGAGAGAGTGCACCGGCAGATCCGTCACTGGATCTCGGTAATGATCGGACTCGATCATATTGTCCTGCTTCTCACCTCGGGCGCCGTGCTGGGGGCCAAATAGTCGGTCGATCTCGAAACCCGACGCCGAAAGTGCATCGACCGAGAAGGCCAACTCCGACGTCACGGACGCCGGATGGAGCACGAGTCCGAGCTTCAGATCGCGCAGGCTCGCTCCGTCGGAGAGAACGCGATCCACGCCGTGGCGCACTTTGGCCCTAGTCACGATAGACGCCGGATCGATTCAATTTGGACCGGCTCGATCAGGCGCTGTCCTTCGATGGCCCCGGCCTGGATTTGTCGAACGATATCCATTCCCTCTGTCACTCGACCGAAGACGGCAAAGCCCTGACCGTCGAGATTTCTGTGACCCGCAAAGTCGAGCGAGGGTTGCTCACCGATACACACAAAGAACTGCGAACGAGCGGTATCAGGGCCGGCACGCGCCATGGAAAGCGCCCCGTCCGTGTGACGGAGCCCGGTGTCACTCGTGCGCTCGAGCGCGATCGGGTCCCGGAGTCGTCCTCGGGTCGCAGGGCCATTCGGCCCACCCTGAATCACCTCGATCCGCACCGAATCGTTGGGCTGATTGTCCATTCTCACCGCGCGGAAGAAGGATCCTCCATCGAACAGCGCGTCATCGACATAGGTGAGGAAATTTTCGACGGTGACCGGGGCGTGATCAGGATACACCTCAGCGTGAATCATTCCGAGAGAGGTCTCGATCTGGACCCTGACGACCGTTCCTTCATTCTGGGCAGCAGCGGGGCTCAACACGCTGGCCCCGGCGACGACGGCCAGGAAGAGGGACCGAATCATTGGATGCTCGCCTCAACAAGGAGCGGTGTGACCATCTCGTGGCCATCGACCCGGAGCACGGCGTTGTAGGTGCCCGCCGGAACGAATGCACGCCGTGAGAAACGACCAGACCCTTGGCCATCACCTCGGTCGAGGGACCATTCGACGCGATTCAGTCCGGCGCGGCCGCTCGCCGCGAGTGTCCTAATGACCTGGCCCGCCGTGTCCCGGATCTCAAGCGAGACCTCAGCTTCGGCTCCCAGCCAGTAGTGAACAAATGCACTCTGTGGCGCACCCCGTCCGAATCCGCCGCGGCCCCCGGAGGGAAGGCGACCTCCCTCTCCTCCGAAGAGATGAACACTCTCGGCCAGCACTTCTGGAGTGAGTTGCTGAAGCTGACGCACATCCAGAGCGAACATGCCCTGACCGTGTGTGGCAGCGATCATCAGGTCCTCTTCGGGATGAATCACCAGGTCGTGCACATACGTGCTGGGCATACCGTTGGAGAGTGCCTGCCAGCTATCTCCTCGATCGAGTGACACGTAGACCCCAACGTCAGTGCCCAGGTAGAGAACGTTGGCGTTCTTCGGGTCCTCTCGCAGAATGTTCACGGGCCCGAAGGGCACTCCGTCCGCCAGGCTTTCCCAGTGCTCGCCATAGTCCTCGGACCGCCAGACGTATGCCGCAAAATCATCATTTCGACGGCCGTTTTGCGTCACGTAAGCGGTCGACTCGCTGTATGCCGACGCGACGATCTCCGATGTGAAGCGATCTGCGTGAAGACCTGATGTGATCTCCTTCCACTCGGTCTCGGGATTCCGCATGACGTGGACGTGACCGTCGTCGGTCCCTGCGTAGAGCAGCCCTCTCGTGAGCGGTGACTCAGCCAGCGCAGTGATCGTCTGGAACTGGATATCCCCCATTCTGTCGACGTCGTTGCTCGACAGATCTGGGGAGAGCCTCTCCCAGTCATCGCCCTGATTCGTCGACCTGAAGACGTAGTTCATCCCGTGGTATAACGTGTTCGGGTCATGCGGGGAGAGAATGAAATGAGCCAGCCACTGACCTCGGAGCGGCGGCTCTCCTGGATCCGGCAGTGGAACGATCGATCGCGTCTCGTTGGTCTCGACGTTTGTGCGACTGAGGCTTCCGTAGAATCCAGTCGAGTAAACGATGGCCGGATCTCGCGGATCGATCGCATGGTGGCTCCCCTCACCGCCCGGGGCGCTCTGCCAGGTGACGGCAGGAATGGCCTGGCGACCGGCGCTGAGGTCGACGACGCCACGATACGACCCGTGGTCCTGAATCGACCCGTACACCCTGAAGGGCGAGCCGAGGTCATGATTCACATTGAAGAAGGTCACCATCGGAAGCTCGACGAAGAACCTCCAGTTCTCGCCTCCGTCATAAGACACATAGGCGCCCCCGTCGTTGTTGTTGACCATGTAATCCGAGTTGTTCGGATCGATGTAGAGGCCGTGATGGTCCACGTGCATTCCTAGGAGACGCCGGTACGTCCGGCCACCGTCCTCGGACACATGGAGCTGCACGCCCATCACGTAGATCTTCTCAGCATCGTTGGGGTCGACCCGAATCTGACCGAAGACCCAGCCGTAGGTCCCGCCGAGTCCCTCCATGTACTGGTTCTGCTCGCTGCGTTGCTGCCATGACTCCCCGCCATCGTCCGAGCGGAACACGGTGGCCCCGCGGATGACCCCACCTCGGGGACGCCCGTACGCATCGGTTGACCCGGCCGGCGCCTCGCGAGCGATCTCATAGTTGTCCACGAACGCATACACCGTCTCGGGCGAGGAACGTGCGATGTCGATTCCGATACGCCCGCGATACCTGGCCGCAGGAAGGCCTTCGTTGACCTCCCTCCAGCTCAACCCGCCATCCGTCGACTTCCACACGCCCGATCCCGTGAAGTCTTCGTCCGAGCCTGTGAACGCCGGTTCGTTCCGCGGATCGTTGAAGGCTGCACGCCGTCGCTGCCATGTCGCAGCATAGAGGGTCTCTGGATCCTGCGGATGGATTACGAGGTCGATACCTCCGGTCATCTCGTCGACGAACAGGACCTTGTCCCAGCTTCGCCCACCATCGGCTGTCCTGTAGATGCCCCGATCCGGACTGTCCCGATACTCGTGCCCACCAGCCGCCACCCAGACGACGTCGGGATTCGTTGGATGCACGACGACCCGGGCAATGGTCTGGGTTTCCGTAAGCCCCATGTGCGCCCAGCTCTCGCCTGCGTCTTCGGACTTGTATATACCAGACCCCGCGTGCGAGCTGCGGAAAATGTTGGCTTCTCCCGTACCGACCCACACCTGCGACGGAGCAGATGGGGCAATCGCGATGTCCCCGATGGAAGCAGTGACCTGGTCATCAAAGACGTTCTCCCATGTGACACCCTCATTGCTCGTCTTCCAGACGCCGCCGGCAGCGCCCCCCACGTACATCGTGTAGGTATCGCCCCGGGGCTCGGCAACGGCGACATCCGTCACCCGCCCGCTGATGTTCGTCGGACCAAGGTGCTGCCAGGGCAGGGTTCCGAATGGAGACGCCTCCGTCAGTGCGCGGTGGGACTCGAAGCGATCCAGCCGCTCGGTCGCAGACATGCGCTCCACTTGGCCGACAGCAGGTGAGGTCACGACGACGAAAAGCGCAGTGACGAGCGAGGCACGGTAAAAGGATGCTTCTCCGGCGGTCGGCCGTCGCATTGATCTCACGAGCTCAGTCCAGTCGAATCGGCCACCTCTGAATGTGTGCTCAGCGGCGACCGGACCTGTTGGTGTGCGTGGACGCCGAAGCTAATGAGCGGCAACACGCTCCGGCCAGAAGGACCTAGTTTCGCCCCACCTCAAGCACTCTGAGCTGCCCGGTTTCGTAGTCGGGGATCTGTACTTCATAGTTCTCTGACTCCGAGTCCGACGTCGCTGCGTAAAGTCGCATGCGAATATTCGCCGGGACGCCGCAAAAGCGGAAGAAGCCGGTCTCACTGGCAGAGGTTTCGAAGCCGTCCGACGTCTCCGTCAAACCCGCGATATCACCATCCCTTGGGTTGATGCCACCTCCACCCATGACATTGTATCCGGTCCAGCTCACGCGCACGGTCGCACCTGGGACGGGGCGGCCTCGCGCGTCAACGACCGTCCCTGCGAGCAGAACCGATCTCTCGTTCCGCTCGATGCCCCGGCACGCTTCAAACAGCACATCCCCAATCGAAGGCATGTGGTATTCCAGTGCGGCGACTTCCCCACGAATGACGTCCTGAGTAACGGGCTCCGGGATGTAGCCGGCCTGCGCAAGGAGCCTGTCGACAAAGCGGACCTGATACCGCCCCTCGGTCAGGCCAATAATGCTGAATTCACCCAAGGCGTTCGAGAAGACCTCCTGGTTCGACCCAACGACACCGATGCGAACACCGGCAAGCACGGCACCGATACTATCCAGAACGACGCCCTCTATACCTCCGGTCTCCGCACGCTGTCCCAGACTGCGGCCGCCGGCTTCACGGACCTCGAGTACAAGTCCACCCGTCTGGTGATACTGCGCGATGTAGGGGCGTGGTCGGCCCTCGAAGTCGGTCTGGGTGGTCATGATGGGCATCCGAATCCACCACTCTGGCACGATCCAGCTCCCGTCAGGCATCCGGCGAAAATCAACCCGGCCACCAACCTCGTCCGATGTCATCTCAGGATCGAGGTACCGGTACTGATATTCGAGCCACCGAAGCTCGGCCGTCTCAGGGTCGAGCCACATGGTCCCCGCGATGTCCGGAACACGCTTGGTCTCGCCAGTCGGCTCGAACCCCAAACCGATCTCGCCCGCCTCACTCCTCCCACTTCTGTGCATCTTAAAGCAGTGAGTGTCGAGGAAGAAGTCCGATAGGAGAACGGTAGCATCCGGGGCGTAGTAGACGAACTCGCGGCCATCGCGCTGGACGAAGCCATTCATGGCCAGGTCCTCAGCCGGCCGACTCTCGAAGGGCGTGCTCATGTACCCATCTCGGCTACTCTGATCTTCGCTAAGTATGACGCCTGATCCTCGGTCGATCCGCCGGTCGTAGCGCATAGTCTCGTAGCGGTACGCGCCTCGTTGGTCCGTCAGAGCCGCGGCTTCCAGCGCCTTTCGGGCCTCATCCCAAACCGTGGCAACGAGCAATCCCTCTCCGTCCGGGCGAATTTCGCAGCGACCGGAATCGAGCTCGACCTCGATTCCTTCGAGCTGAATTGCACTCGATTGGAGACGCAATTCCTCGGTAATCGTCGCTCCAGCTGAAACCGAGAACATTGCGGTTTCAGCTGTAGCCATGCCGATCATCTCAGCCCGGACGATGTAGCTACCCGCTGGTATATTTATAAAGAGGGCCCTGCCCCGTTCATCTGTCAGGGCATTTTTCGCCATCTTGCCAGACCCATCGACCAGGTAAGAGATGGCCCCTACCATCGGCTCCGACCCCTCCGCGTTCATCACCCGGATGAGCACCGTCTGGGCGGAGCCAACGCCCGGTAACATGACGAGCGCCACGGTAAGACTGAGGAGGAGACGAAAAAAATTCATCGGACGTGGATGGTCAGAAACATGGGTGCTTCTTGATACGGACATCAGGGTTCTCGGTTCCGCTGCACCACACAACCCTCTATGCAGGCGCCTCGATTGTCACGCTTAGACTCGGCATTGGAGGCACGATCGCGGTCACCTCACTGGCCATGAAGATCCTGCAGCTTTTCCCTTCCTGGACGCTCAGAATCTGGTTGCGGGGTGGGAAACATGCCAAGGCGTCCGCCGATCGGTCGCGCCGGCGAACTACCTTGCCTGGAATAGAATCCGTTGTGCCGGTGGGTCAGGCCCGCCGGCACAACGGATATTAGTTCAGATCAGCAAATGTCGAAGCCGAGGTGCGCCTGAACCGTGAACGCCCTGTCCCTGTGCTTGAATCGGCGTCGAGAGTGCCGCCGTTAGCGCAACCGCTGCCCCAAGGCGCGCCTCATCGTCTTCATTGTGCAATCCCGCCTCCGCTAAGCGCCTTTACCAAGCGATAGAGGAATTCTTGTCCCTCGTAGAAGTGCTCGATCAAAATGCGTTCATCCTGACCATGAGCTCGGACGTCGTCCATTTCTCCAAAGATGCCACTGACGCCGTACACCGGGATGCCAGCGCGGC
Source organism: Longimicrobiales bacterium (assembly GCA_028823235.1). NCBI lineage: Bacteria > Pseudomonadati > Gemmatimonadota > Longimicrobiia > Longimicrobiales > Longimicrobiales bacterium. The sequence goes on from JAPKBW010000005.1 coordinate 39,261, forward strand.
GCAGGTAGAGGCCGTCGGTCGCTCCGGTCGACATGATCGGGAGCACCCTGACGCCAGGCCACATCTGCTCCGTAACCCTCTCAATCGGCCCGAGAACCTCAGCCGTCAGCGGCGAGGGGGGGCTCGGCCGGGCCTGCCCCTGCGCAACGACCTCCACATCGAATGGCGCGGCGATCTCCTGCAGACTCGCCTGCACATCTTCCGGGTCGTGGGTCGGGAAGATCCGGCAGTTGACCGTGGCTTCGGCGAGCTGAGGCAGAGCGTTGCCCGCATGCCCACCTGAAAGCAACGTGGCAACGCATGTGGTGCGCAGCCTTGAGTTATATCCAGGCTCCTCGGCCAGAACGGCCAATGCCTGCTGATCTGCCGGATTCTCCACAATGCGTCGCATCGCCTCACCCATCTCACCACCCACGATATCGGCGGAGCCTACGAAAAACGCCTCCGAGATCTCGTGCATCATGACCGGGAATCCGAAGTCCTGCACCGCCAACAATGCGGACGACAGGTCGTAGATCGCATTCTTCCGGACGGGCAGCGATGAGTGTCCTCCGGGGTTCGTCCCACGGAACGTGAACGACTGGAATTTCTTCTCGGCGGCCTGAACGTTGTTCGAGATACGACGTCCGTCCTTCGCCATCCCGCCCCCGCCCTCATTCAGCGCATACGCAGCGTCGATGAGTTCAGGGTGTTCAGCAAGAAGAAATGCAACGCCATTATTGCCACCACCCTCCTCGTCGGCCGTCAGCGCCACGACGATATCGCGATCGGGCACGAAGCCTTCCTGCTTCATGCGAATGAAGTTCGCGGCATAGATGGCGGCTTCGTCCTTATCGTCCGTCACGCCTCGACCGTAGTAGTACCCGTCGCGCTCGGTGAAGGCGAAGGGGTCGAGATTGCTGCTCCAGTCCTCTGGGAGCGCCTCGACCACATCGATGTGAGCCAGAAGCAGAATCGGCTTCAACGAGCTGTCTCGACCCCGGTAGCGCGCCACGAGGTTTCCCTTCGTCGGAGCTTCCGCGGGCCATAGAACGTGAACGTCTTCGTCCGGAAAACCGGCCGCGAGCAGATGACGTTCGAGCGCCTGAGCTGCCAGCGTATTGTTCCCGCGATCGGACGCCGTCGTGTTGATCTCAATGAGTTCGGAAAAGATCTCCCGAGCGAGATCCATATACTCCGAGGGGGGCAGCGTCTGTGATTGAGCGGTGGCAGGTACCACTGCGAGTAGAGCTGAACACAGAGCGATCCACAGAATCGCAAGTTTACTCGTGATCTTGGTCATGAAAGTCGTTCCACTGAAGAAATTCGCTGTTCCCACCCCTTCATGCAGCTCCGCTCACGGCACCCATGTGGTAAAGTCCGCCGCGCTCTGTCGGGATTTCGGCGCCGGCATATCGGCCGGTTCGCCAAGACTGATCGTTGCCACGATACGCTCGCCCTCGCCTGCGCCGACGGCCGATCGACCGTTCGGGTCATCCATGATCGCGCCAGTCTTTACATGTGTTCCAAGGCCCATCGCGCACGCCGCGAGACAGAGGTTCTGAATCGCCATATACGTCGCGGCGTAATCCTCTTCGAGGATCTCCGGATTCTCGTCGCGCATCATGCTGACGGCCAGCATGGCGGGAAGAGCGCAATGCGTCGCCGAGACCTTCTCCACCACGTCCTGAGCAGCTTGAGGATCCTCGACTCGTTTCGCCTTTCGGAGCCCAAGCGCATGGCCGTACGCCGCGCGCGCTTCGGGGCCGAGGACATAGAAACGCCACGGCTCAGTCATGCGGTGGTTCGGCGCCAGGACGGCCATCGACAGCATCTGCTTAATGGACTCTTCGGAAATGGCTCGGTCGGTGAACCTCTTGATCGAGCGACGAGCTGTGATGGCGTCGAAAATATCCATGCAGTCTGAGTCCAGTCATGTTGAGATACGGGAGGGTAAGGTTGCCAATCTGCAGGGAGCGCCCCGACTGGAAAAGTCGCCGACCGTCACCTACTGTCGCCCATCCCGATTCGAGGAGTAACTGTGTCGTTCCGCAAGGAGCTGGGCCGCTTCGATACGGCGATGGTTGTCGTCGGCGGAATTATCGGTGCGGGGATCTTCATCAATCCCTATATCGTCGCGCAGCGACTCGACTCCCCGGCCCTGGTCATGGCCGCGTGGATCGCCGGCGGAGTCGTAGCTCTGGCCGGTGCACTCACCTTCGCGGAACTGGGTACGCTCTTCCCTAAGGCTGGCGGACACTACGCCTACCTGCGGACCGCCTACCACCCACTGGCAGGATTCCTCTATGGATGGGGCCTTCTGCTGATGATCGAAGGTGGAGCCATCGCGGCGGTCGGGATCACCTTCGCGGAGTACACACTCCGCCTCGTCGGCAGGCCTGAAACGGATGGTCGCGTGCTGACCGCATTGGCCATCGCCGTCGTCGCCGCGATCAACTACGTCGGGGTGAAGCCGGGAAGCAGGGTGCTCAACACATTCGTAGTCCTCAAATTGCTCCCACTCGGACTGCTCATTGGAGCGGGCCTGTTCCTCCCGCTCGGCGCGGAGGCACCCGGAGCTGTCGGAGCGGTGACCGGCAGCGGCGCCACGGGCGACCCGCCGCTACTTCTCTTTGCGTTTGGGGCGGCGATGATTCCCGTGATGTTCTCCTATGGTGGATGGCAGAATGCCAACTACGTCGCCGAGGAGATGAAGGACCCGGTCCGGGACCTCCCGATCGGACTACTGGCCGGGACCGGCCTGGTCGTAGTCGTCTACGGCCTCGTGAACGTCGTCTACCTGCGAACGCTGGGGCACGCCGGATTGGCGGCCACTCAGACGCCGGCGTCCGACGCGGCGCGGCTCCTGTTCGGAGACACTGGCGATAATCTGATTACGCTGGGCATCGCCGTATCCACGTTCGGATTCCTCAATCTCACCATGCTTGCACCGACACGAGTGTACTACGCCATGGCGAGGGACGGACTCTTTCCGGAGAGCGTCGCTCGACTCCACCCCAGATTCGCCACGCCGTCCGTGGCAATTGTGATCCAGTCCGTATGGGCAGTCGTGCTGGTCTTCACCGGGACCTACGGCCAGCTCGTCGACTACGTCGTGTCGGCGGACTGGATCTTCTTCGGAGCCGCGGGCGCGAGCCTGTTCGTGTTCCGGCGGAAATTCCCACTGGAGGATCGAGCCGAAGGCGTGTTTGTCACGCCACTCTATCCACTCGTCCCGGGCTTATTCGTTGCGGTGTCCATTCTGATCGTGGCCAGCGTCCTGTGGACGAACCCGGTGCGATCCGGTATCGGACTCGGCCTGCTCGCGGCCGGGGTGCCCGCTTACCTTTTCTGGAGTAGCCGGATCCAGCCCTCTTCGGGACACTCGGAATGAGCGACAGCAGTTGGCCCACCACCTGGGCGCCCTACATGACCTGGTCGAAGCATCATTCGAAGGCATCCTGTGACCTGACCGGATCGAATCTCCTGCCGTGTACACTGGACGAGCTTCCCGGGGCCCGGGAGGCCATGGATCTTTATGGTCGAAACGACGACGGGTGGCCACCGCTCGTGCGTGCGATCGCGACCCGCTACGGCGTCGACGAGGCCCAAGTCGGAACAGGGCCGGGGGCATCGGGCGCGAACTTCTTGGCACTCGCGGCTCTGCTACGCCCGGGCGACACGCTGCTCGCTGAGTGGCCGGGGTACGACCCACACATGGGTGCAGCGCGTTTTCTAGGAGCTCAGGTCAACACCTTCGAGCGCGGATGGGCACAGGACTTCAGCCTCGATCCAGCTCAGGTTGAGGCAGCTCTCACGAGTGATACCAAGGCCATTATTCTGACGAATCTACACAACCCATCGGGCGTGTACGCCGAGCCTGAAGCCTTGAGCGCAGTGGGTGATCTCGCGCGCTCCGTCGGTGCGAAGGTCATCGTCGACGAGGTCTATCTCGACGCCCTCGAGGGTGTAGAGCAGTCACCGGCCGCCACCCGAGATGACGTCTTTATTTCGACGAACAGCCTCACCAAGTCCTACGGCCTCGCCGGAGTTCGCGTTGGATGGATGTTGGCAGATCCTGAGACGACGGAGCGTGCGCTGCGTATCCGCGATGTGGTCGACGCAGTCGGATCGATTCCCTCTGAAACGATCGGGGTCCTGGCCTTTCAGCATCTCGACGCGCTTCTGGATCGAGCACGGGGCATCCTCGGACCGGGAGCGACTCTGTTTCGGACCTTCGTCGAAGGACGCGACGAGCTCGAATGGGTTCCTCCCTTGGGCGGATCGGTCGGGTTTCCAAGACTTAAGGGCGCCACAGATGCTACTCCGTTCGTCGACATGGCCATGTCCGACTTCGATGTGGGGGTGACGCCTGGGAGATTCTTCGGCGCTCGCGAGCACTTCCGTGTTGCCGTCGCCGGGGAGTACGAAGTGCTGGAACGGGGTCTGGTGGCCTTGGGCCAGGCGCTGGACCAATGGAGTGACCGAGGCGCCTGAGGACGCTACCCCGCGGTCGCGTCCGGCGAGCTCTGGATCGCTGCAACGGTGAAGCCAGCCGCGACTGACAATACAGCGCTGTAGAAGCCCCGGCCCAGGAGCATCGGCGCCGCCTTGATGGGCTCATCCATGGTGATGATATCGGGAAACGCCTCGGCGAGACCGTAGTTCCCCCCGTTACAGAGAACACCCCAGAAGACCGTGCCGGCCATGACTGCTCCGATCGTCTTACCCATCCTGTTCTCTCCAACTGCGGAGCCCTTGGGTCCGCGGACGGCTTCTGCAGCCAAGCCTCCTCCGTCGTTGAACGCCTTCAGAGCCCGACCAAGTTCGCGGTCATGCGGCACCTGAAGGTCCTCCCGGAAACCGGCCGGGTCGTCGCTATCCGAGCCAGGATTTCCGTTCCGGACTAGCTGCTGAGTTTGACGCGCTGAGCATGCATGGAATACCGTGGCTCTCCACTGATACAGCGGGACAAGCCCGCGGAGAGGATCATGGACACGTCGGGAAAAACGACCCGCGCTGTCGGACCCTTGGGCGATTCGCGTTGCCTGGGGCTCTGTCTGGGCATCGCCCTTAGCTCGGCCTGCTCAGATTATCGAGAACCCGTCGACTTGATTCTGACCGGCGGCTACGTGGCGGTCGTAGACGACTCGTTCTATGTGGCGGAGACGGTTGTCATCCGCGATGGCCGGGTGCTCGCAGTTGGTGGGAACGAACTCACCAACACGTACGTAGCCGAACGCACGGTAGAGCTGCTCGGACGGCTCGTTGTCCCCGGCTTCAACGACTCCCATACCCACATTCGAGGCAGCGCACCTAGACATATCGACCTCGGTGGTGTCGAGTCCATTGCAGCCATCCAGTCGCTGATCAGGGCAAAAGCCACCGAACTCGGTGAGGGAGAGTGGATCACTGGCTATGGATGGAGCGAGGATGAATTGGTTGAGGACCGGCGACCTCTGCGAGGGGACCTCGATGCGGCGGCACCCGCAAACCCGGTCATCCTCACCCGGGCTGGTGGTCACAGCGGCGTCGCGAATTCTCTCGCCCTGTCTCTCGCGGATATCGACGACAGCACGCCTCAGCCTGAAGGCGGAGTCATCGAGCTCGGCGACGACGGACGACTCAACGGTGTCATTCGAGAGCGGCATGGACTGGTCAGCCGCCACGTACCCGATGCGACGCCCGAGGAGATTCGTGCGAGCCAGATCGAGATGCTGAGGAACCAACTTGAGCTCGGGATCACGAGTTTCATTCAGGCCGGAGAAACGCCCAAGGGATACGCGCGGTGGAAAAGCATCTACGACGAGGTCGGAGAAGGACTCCCGCGTGCTACCGTTCAGATTCGATGGAGCAGTGCTGCCCGCCTCGCAGAGTTCGGTCAGATCACCGGAGACGGCAACGATCGCCTTCGCGTAGGCGCTATCAAAGTGCTCGTCGACGGTGGATTCACGGGACCCGCAGCATACACCCTTGAGCCCTACAAAGGAGAGTCGGAATACCGCGGTCTGCTCAATGTGCCGGAGAGCGAGTTACGGGCGTTGATCAGCGAAGCGCATGCCCTCGGCTGGCAGCTTGGATTCCATGCAATCGGAGATGCGGCGATTGAGCTCACCGTCGATGCCCTTACCGACGCACTCGACGAGAACCCTCGCACAGACCATCGGCACTACCTGAATCACTTCACCGTGCCGCCACCCGTTGAGACCCTGGACCTCATGGCTCAGTACAACATTGCCATCGCCCAGCAACCGAACTTCACCTACACGCTGGAGGGCCGGTACGTCGCGAACCTCGACGGCGACCGCCTGGCCCACAACAACCCGGTCCGCGGCCCCATGGACCATGGCATCTTCATGGCCTTGGGAAGTGACATTCTCCCGATCGATCCGCTTGTCGGCCTTTACGCGGCGGTGACACGAAAGGGAATGTCCGGCGAGGTGTTCGGTCCGGAGGAGGCGATCAGCATCGAGGATGCCATCCGAGGGTATACCGCGAACGGAGCCTGGCTGACCTTCGAGGAGGAATCCAAGGGCACTCTCGAGCCCGGGATGCTCGCCGATGTCGTCGTGCTTTCGGAGAATCTTCTCACCCTCGATCCGGAGAACATCATGGAGGTCGAAGTAGACATGACCATCGTAGGAGGTCGAGTCCTGTTCGAGAGGCCGGACGGCAACCAGTGACGACTTCTCGACTGCTTCTGCTCAGCGTGCTTATGACCGCGTGCGGCGGGGACCGAGAGCCTGAGCCGCTTCACTTTGCGCTTGTTCAGCCAGCGCTCTTCGAAGCAGGCGGTGCCCTGACTGACGCGTGGGCCGACATCGATCTGGACAACGACCCAGATCGTTTCGTCGGCTTCAACGACGCTCCGAGCCGACTCTACCGGAACGACATGATCGGCGGGTTTGCGGATATCGCACCCGAGATCGGACTCGCGATCGACCGCTCGATCCGCACATCGGCGTGGGGGGACTTTGATGCCGACGGGGATCCAGACCTGCTTCTCGGTTTTGCAGGAGACGCGCCGGTGACGGCCCTCTATCGCAACGACCGCGACGATGGATTCGTGAACGTGGCGTCCGAAGTGGGACTTGAGCTTGAAGAAGGCACGACGCGCCAGGCTTCCTGGATCGACTTCGATGAAGATGGAGACCTGGATCTGTTCCTTGGCATGCGTGATCGGGAGAACCATCTGTTCGAGAACAGAGGTGGCGACGGATTCCTGGATGTCGCCGAGGCAGTGGGCGTGGCGGACACTCGACGCACGGTGGGGGCGGTCTGGTTCGATACGGGTGGCGGACGACTCGACCTCATGGTCGCAAACATGAACGGCGACGCAAACGCTCTGTACTTCCAGACTGAGGATGGCTTTGTGGAGGCGCTTCATCTGTCCGGCCTGCGGGAAGGAGGGAGGGCCCTGGGCGACGAAGCTCAAGGGTCGGTTCGTCCCTGTGTCGTCGACTTCGACGGGGACGGCGAGCTCGATCTCTTCTTTGCGAACTATGGCCCGAACGGGCTTCTCGTCCTCCAGACCGATGGGACCTGGCTGAACGTGGCTCCCCGCTTCGGCCTCGCGATCGACTCTCGGTACGACACCTGTGCCTGGGGCGATTTCGACAACGACGGCTCGATCGACCTTTATGTGAACGGCACGGTAGGCGTGGAGCACTATCGGGACTGGCTCATGCGCAGGAACGACGGAGAAGCGTTCGTCGACGTCACTCCCCCGGAGATCCTAAACCTGAACGCGAGTCACGGGGCGACCTGGGTAGACTACGACCTCGATGGTGATCTCGACCTCGCACTCGCCGGAGCGGCCGAAGATGGAATGCATCACTTGGTCCAGAATTTGCTGCGGCCCGAATACTCCTGGCACTCGCTCAAGGTGCGGATTCTCGACGGTGATGGGCACGCGACCCGCGCCGGATCAGAGGTTCGGCTCTATGCGGCCGGGTCCGATCGCGTGCTAGGCACGCGTATCATGGACACCGGCTCGGGCTATGACTCGCAGTCCGATCTTCCGGTTCATTTCGGCGTTCCGGGCGGCCAGCCTGTCGATGTCGAGATCACGATTCTCGTTGCCGGACAACGGCGCTCGATTCGACTCGAGGGCATCGATCCACGTGACTTCAGAGGCGTTCCACTTTCCATCAAGATCGGTCCGAACGGTGTGATCAGCCCGTAGGCGATCACGACGCAGGGTAATCGACTTCCCGCGGCACTAGGCCTAAAAGGATCCCGTGACGCTCATGTGCCTCAGCCTAGCGGCACCGGAGTTCTCTCCCGTGTTCATGAAGAGAGCGGCCAGTCGACCCAAGGGAGTCGGAGGACCTGGCTCCGCGGTACCTACCCAACCGTGTCGGGCGAGTGAGAGCGCCCTGGGTGCGCTCGAGTCCTGGGGGAGGCCACCGCAGACCAGAACTCACGGCATCCGCAGAGGAGCCCGACAGACCTTTCGATACCTAGTCGTTCACTTCCATCCCCACTCCAGATCTCCACCTCTGTAGTCGGCTCTACCAGCTGTCGGTACGCCCCTGTGCCGTATAGAACAGTACCCGTTCCTTGACCGGCTCCCCTGTGAGTCGCGTCCACGCCTCCGCGTACAAGTCCACCTGTCGCCGGTACGACTCCGTCCGTGACGCAAAGTCAGGGTCAGTACCGACATCTGTCTTGTAGTCCGCGATCACCCAGCCACCGCGCTCGCGGAACGCGAGGTCAACGACCCCCTCCAGCACCACCACATGGTCGCCCTCGGCCGGCAACTCATCTGCCCTGGCCTCTTCGGCCAGCAGCTCTTCGCCGTCCTCGAGCCCCCCCTCGGTTGAGCGGCCCTGCTCGTGTGTGGATTCAGTCGGCGCCGCGAACATGTCCAACTGACGCCTACCCAGGCCTCCTCCACCGGCTGTCCCAGGCACGTGTCGCATCACCTGAGACGGCCGATCGACAGAGATGCCCGGTACGGCAAAGGCAACCTCGACCAGCTTGCGATCCGCCGATTCCGAACGGGCCCACAGCTTCGAAGCACGGACCGTCTGCACGAGGTCCAACAACTCCTTAAGCTCGATTGGCTCGCCGTGGTCGTCGAGCGGCCTTTGATGCTCCACTAGCAAATCTCGACACGCGGCGCGCAGTGCAGGGTCACCGGGGTCCGTTGCGGTAACAGCTAAGGCTCCGTGCACTGCAGACCCCCATGCGAATCCCCTGTAGTCACGAGAACGCGGGGCGCCGCTGGCCTCCGGAGTGTCCCCTTTCGAGGAAGCCGTGCCACCCGATTTCGCCAGATGGGTAACCGTGGTGTGCTCGTGCGTCGGAGTTCGTCTGGATTCCAACCGTTGCGTCGCCGCGGAAACCGCTTGTTCGACCGCGGTCGGATCCAGTTGGACTTCCTCTCGCTCCGGGGGAGGCTTCGGGGTCAGCTCCAGCCGCACGGCGTTGTCCAGAAGCCAGGGGTCCAGAGCGGCCCACACCGACCTGCCCTTCCCGTCCGGCCACTGTCCGATCACCAGCTCTTCTCGGGCGCGTGTGACCGCGACATACAGGAGACGAACCTCTTCCGCTCGCTCGAACGCAGCCTCGGTCGCTTCGAAACCAGACCAGCCCAACGGACGCGCCAAGTCGCGCGACCTAAACGCACCGCCCGACTCCGATACGCGGAGAAATCCTTCAGCAACGCCCGCCACGGACCGAGCCATGTGCTCATCGGGCGGGAAGATCCTTCGCTCGGTCGGATTCGCGAGAATCACGACCGTCCCCTCGAGCCCCTTGGCCTGGTGAAGATTCATGAGCCGTACTGCATCAAGCCGCCCCGGCTCGAGAGGGGCTTCGGCCTCCTTCAGTTCGAGCGCAGCGCGAAGGGCCGAGAGAGCTCCGGGCAGGGATGTATCTCCTGCGAACGCCGCCGCTCGGACAGCGTCCAGCGCATATAGAAGAGCGCCCGCACGCAGAGAGCCTAGCTCACCGGCCGCAGCGAAAGGCAACAGACCCAGCTCGCTCACCAGCCTGCCGACGAAGACGTCGGCTGGATCGGACACTGATGCACGCCACCAGGCATGAAGCGTTTTCAAGGCCTCGACCACCTCCGGATATCCCTTTTCCCCAGGCCTCATAACGTCAAAATTCCCATCATCGAGTCGATGGGCCACAAGCTTTTCGTAGTCGAGGCCAAAGAAGAGACCAACGAGTGCCGACACGACCTTCACTGGGTTGGTCGGGTCGATCATGCACTCGAGCAGTACTGCCAGCTCGTGAATCTCAGCTTCGACGCCGATTCCTGCCCCCGTGACCTGCACCGGCAGATCGCGCGCCTCGAGCTCACGGGCATACACATCCAGATTCCCTCGCTGCCGCGTGAGAATCAGGAAGTCCGCAGGCCGACGTTCACCGGCCTCAACCCTGTCCCGAATCCAACTCGCGATCCGCCGCGCGTCGTCCGTCGCCGCAGAGAACTTGTTTTTCTGCTCCGGATCGATGGCATATGTGAAGACGCCCTCGCACGGAACAGGCCCGTCGGGTGGGCGTGTGTCGAGTCGTTCGAAGGCTGCCTGAACCTCGGTCGCTTTCGTTGGGAAAAAGTCGGCGCCCCGAAACAGGCCATTTACCAAGTCGCCGATCGGCGGGCGGGAGCGAAAGTTCGTCGACAAGGTCAGGACTTCGCCGAAGTCCTCGAACCGATCCCGAACGAATCCGTAGAGCTGAATGTCGGCGCGCCTGAAGCGATAGATACTCTGTTTTGGATCTCCGACCACGAACAACGCACCCGGGCGGGGACGCTGGATACGCCAGTCTGCCGCCTCATCGCTGCCCCCCCCTTCTTCAGCGCTCCCTTCGGAACCCGCATCCGGGTCCGCCGAGAGCAACATCATGATCTCGGCCTGAAGCGGGTCCGTGTCCTGAAACTCATCAACGAGGAGCCTGCGATATCGTCCCCCCAGCTGAGTCCTGACCCGAGAATTCTCTCGCAGCAACCGAGCAGCGAGCACGAGGAGGTCCTGGAAATCGAGTTTTCCTATTCGGAGTCTGTGATCTGCAAAAGCGTCAGCTGCTGACTCGCATAGACGAAGCGCCAGCGCATACCGATGCGCGTACCACCGATCTACCAGTCGCCGGGCCGGCGTATCCCCGACGGCAAAGGCGTTCACATCTTCAGCCAGCGATCGAGTGAGCTCCTTCTCGCGCCAACGATTGAAGGTCGTCTTGTGCGGCGGCGGCGACTTGCAGAGAACGGCCAGTGCCTCGAGCAGGTCGGCCGGCTGCTTCCATGCCGTGATCTCACGCTCGAAGTGGAGTCGCCGAAGCTTCTTCTGCAGCGAATCCCATCCCTTCGCGGGGGGCATGTCGTCCATCAACTCCCAAGCGCGACTCACGAGGTCGTCGAGTTTCTCGCGAACAGGTCCGATGTCGCCGCTGACGGGCACGGTAACGGACTCGGCTGGGAAGTCGACATCCGGGTTCTCGACCAAGGTGTGGAACAGCCGATCCAGGCGGGCTGGGCGCAGACCCGCCGCTGACAATTCCTCTAGGATCGGATCACTGTCCCTCGCCAGACGCTCGAGGTAGGACTCCCAGAAGATCCGCCGAAGCACGGCTCGCTCCTCGACCGGCAGCTCCTCGAATCCGGGATCCAGTCCCACGTCGAGCGGGTGCTCTCTCAGCAGGCGTCCACAAAACGAGTGGATCGTGCCAATGAATGCCCGGTCGATCTCGTCGAGGGCCTGACCCAGCCGATCCGTCTCGAGTTCGTCAGCGTCAGGGTCGGCACGGGCTTCCCGCAATCTGGCCTCGAGGACCGCCTGGAAGCGTTCGCGTAGTTCAGCTGCGGCCTTCCGCGTGAATGTGACCGCAGCGATCTCCTCGACGGTCGCCGTGCCCGTGCGGATGAGCGCGACGAGTCGCCCAACGAGCGCAGTCGTCTTTCCCGACCCCGCACCCGCCTCGACGAGGAGGTTGGTATCGAGGTCAGAAGCGATGCGTTCGCGAGCGCCGTCGTCAGGAAGCGGCATTCGGATCACGGCAGATTCGGTCACGCCGCCAATCTGCGTTGGAGAGTTCGTTGAGGGAAGGTGTTCCACCACCGAAAACACCAGTCCCGGAAGCGAACAGTCCACGGTATCCACACAAACGTCATCAAATTGAATACATGCCCCTAAACGGCTTGGTGACAGCTTTTTACGGCCTTTCACTAACCGTGGCATGCGGCGTACTCTTACAGAAAAGAACGACGGGCCCGTCGCGCAGCGAGTCGACGGGATGTGCCGACGAGGTTGAGATCATGACGTGTGGACCCCGACCATCACCGGCCGCTCCACGCGCACGAGCACCCATTCTTCTAAATCCTTGTTCACGGGACTTTCCGAGAAGACTACGAGCAAGGGACGAGGCCGTGCGCCTCCACTTCCCTCATTTTCTAGCCCGATTTTCTATCCCGAGCATGAGTTACCCAAAGAAGCCTTTGTCGCTGACTGGCTCCGACAGATGCATGCCGAGCGCATGTCCTATGGCGCTGGATACACGGAAATCATGACGGGACGCCTCAATCTCTTCATGATGCGGCTCAATACCTCGTTTCTCACCCAAGAGCTGGAGATCGAGGCCAAAGAGATCGTCCTCGAGATGCGTGCCTACGTTGCCTCCTCCGAGCACCTCCGCTCAGAGGCGGCCGCCCCACCGTGGCTTGAGAGCCTTCACGAAATCCTTCACGAGAATTGTTGTGATCCGATTCACGTCTCTGATCAGGCGAACGAAGCGGGCGGGCGACCAGCTAGCCGACCCAGTAATCCTCTTTCTTGTTCAGATCGTATTTCATGATCCGGCCATGAGGCCCGTTGCGATCACGTTCGAGTTCGAAGACGTCGCCGAGGGGACCCGGCGCGGCGTCCACGAGCAAGCGGAGTCGCTCATGATCTTCGGCCGCGAGCTCACACGACAAAGCGGCGGCGTTTCGAGCCATCTGCCCGAACCGCGTCGCCCCGGTGATGACTGCCGCCACCATGGGCTGATCCAGAACAAACCGGACCGCCACCGCCGATGCCTCGACCCCATGTGACGTTCCGATAGCCTCCAGCTCGGCGAGCAGCGCTTGGTAGGCCGCCCACCCCCCGAACTCGTCGATGATGAGACGGTACTTCGTCAGAGATCGATTCTCGTGCTCATTGGGCGCCGAAGACGCCGTCCAGCGATCTGTGAGAAACCCTCCGGCGAGTGTCCCGAAACAGATCAGTCGTGTCTGGCCGTTTCGGCACCAGTCCGCGAGCCCGTGCTCGGGGCGCCGATCGAGCGCTGAATACTGGACCTGATTCGAAACGACCGAGACCCCCGCGTCGACGATGCGTTGAATACGAGGTGCGTCGAGGTTCGTCACTCCGATATGTCGAATCTTACCAGCCGTCTGCAAGTCGGCGAGCCATAGCGCGGCATCCTCCATGCCGGGCACGTCGTCCCGCCACCAGTAGTACTGGACGAGATCGAGGCACTCGACTCCAAGTCGAGTCAGAGACCGGTGGATGATCCCTTCCACGTACGCCCGGTCCACGCTCTCGAGGTCGGCATAGTCCGGAACGAACTTCGTGTGAATCTGAATCGGCGCGGCGATCGCCGTCGAATTCCAGCGCGTGAGAAACCGACCGCACAGCTCCTCAACTCCGGTATAGATGTCGGCACAATCGAAGGTGGTCATACCAGCTTCGGCAGACTCGATCAGAACTTCGACAGCGTCATCGAGTGCCGGCCCGGACATGCGGTGCCCTGCAGAGAATTGCCATCCCCCGTGGATCAGTCGGGAGATCGAATAACCTGGAGCGAGTTCAAATCGATCGCTCACGACGGGTCGAGCGGCACGAGCGTGATATCGGAGTGCCGAAACGTGGTCGTACCCGTGCGCGTGATCCTGAAGCGGGCCCCGCAGAGTGGATCCGGACAGGCAATTTCCATATCGGTGGTCATCCAGTCGTTCGGAGCGGTCTCTCGTTGCTTCGCGGGCAGGACCGGCAGAATCGCAGCGAGCGGATAGAGCGGGAACGTCTGTCCGGCTGGGAAGCTAAGGTTCTCCCCGGAAAGCTCGAAGTAGTCGCCCTCAGCGTGATTGCACACCATCGGGGCATTACTGCGTACGACCTCGACCCGCAGATCGTACAACTGGAACTCGTCTGAATGTGCCACGCGTGGCCTTCCGTTTTCGATGGGGGCGCCTGAGCCGTCTCGACGGATCCAGTTGAGGGAGTCCGTGCGATCAATGAAGGACGAACGTAGGATTGCACCGACTTCAGATCGACCCCTGCACTTCTTTTTCCTAACATCCAAAGGCACCGTCCTGAGCGTCACTTCCAATTCCAACGACCGATCGCCCTTGGCCTTTCATGGAGACTGGATCGGTGCTCTCGTGCCCTTCGTGGTCTTTCTCAGCGGGGTGTCGTGGCTCGGCCTTTCCGGCGCGCCCGACGAGACCGGCTTTGGACCGGTTCTGCTGACTGCGATCGGGGCGGGGCTTCTTCTCTCTCGGGACCGCGCGCGCTACGCGGAGGCCATCGTCGATGGTATGAGCAATCGCATCGTCATGCTGCTCATCCTTGCTTGGCTCCTCGCAGGTGTACTCGGTGCGCTGCTTCAGGCGAGCGGCCTCATCCAGTCGCTGGTGTGGGCGGCTGAGGTGTCAGGCGTCCAGGGCGGCGGATATGTCGTCGGGGTATTCCTGATATGCGCCGTGTTCTCGACGGCGACGGGAACGAGCCTCGGAACCATTCTCGTCTGTGCCCCCCTGCTCTATCCGGCCGCAGGAGCGCTGGGCGGCGACCCCGCTTATACCATCGGCGCAATCCTGGCGGGCGCCACCTTCGGAGACAATGTGTCACCGATCTCCGACACAACGATCGCCTCGGCAACGACTCAGGATGCAGACCTCGGCGGGGTGGTGCGTTCTCGGATGCAATACGCGCTTCCGGCCGCAGCAGTGGCGATCGGGGTCTTTGCCCTGTTCGGAAGGGCGACGGCAGGCACGCCTCTGATCGTGGCGGCCGGAACTCCTGATTCCCTGGGACTGATCATGCTCACCGTCCCCGCGTTCGTGCTCACACTACTCCTGCAGCGGCGCCATCTCATCGTCGGCCTCTTCTCAGGAATCGCTGCCGCGGTAGTGCTCGGCTTCGCCTTGGGCCGTTTTGGCGTTAGCGACCTGCTCTCGATTGATGGCGACAATTTCATCGCGTCCGGCATCCTTCTCGACGGAATGCGCCGAGCCTTCGGAGTGTCGATCTTCACACTGCTTCTCATGGGCCTCGTCGGCGGACTGGAAGCTTCAGGGTTGCTCGACCGACTGATCGAGTGGCTCCGCGGACGAGCCAAGGCGACCAGGGCCGCGGAATGGTGGATCTTCGGATCGATCTCGACCGCAACGATCCTCACAACACACTCGGCCGTCGCGATTCTCGCGGTAGGCCCCGTCGCCAAGAGCGTTGGGTCATCAGCCGGGGTCGGCGCCTATCGCCGGGCCAACATCCTGGACGTGGCTGTGTGCACATACCCCTTCCTGCTTCCGTTCTTCATTCCCACGATTCTCGCCGCGTCGATGACCGCCGGAGTGGAGGGTATGCCGCGTGTCTCCCCATGGGACGCCGGCCTCCACAATATCCACTCGTGGGGCCTGCTCGTCGTCCTGGTCTTGTCGATTGCGTTCCGGCGATCAGGCACAGTGGACACGAGCTGACTCGGACGACCGAATGGTTCTACGCACAGGGCTACAGGATCACCGAGAGTGGTGACTCACCCCACCCGGATCGTGCCGTCTTCCTCGACGCTCGCGGACGCCCCATCGGCCAGTTGTCCGAGGACCTCGGCCGACACTTCCACGATGGGCACGGGGGCATAGCCTAGCTCGATCCCGACCACGACGCCGAGAGCCAGGATAGCGTCGGCCTTCCCCATGAGAATGGCCGATGGAGCACGTCGCTCCCGAAGCAGCTCGAGCATGATCGCACTCGACGAACTCGACCCCACCGCGGATGGAATCACGAGTACCGTGTCAGTTATCGACGCTTCAAACTGAGGGTGACGGGGATCCACGATCCGACCGGCCACCGGATCTACCCCACCCCAGAAACTGATCGGATGGGTGAGGTACAGGAGCGGCCCGCTCGCAGAACCTGGAATCAGAGGTCGACCGGTGACTACCACGCCCATACCTCCTGATTCCGGACTATGTCACCTGATACAGCCGAATCGACGCAATCCTCCAGGCTGCCGTACACCACCTCATACCCAGTATTCGATGGGCCGTAGTGCGCAAACTTCCCGGAGTTCGTCATGAGAACGCCGTCTTTCGCCGGCAGGATCGGCGTTACCACGACACACGTGTCTGCCACGATCTCGACACCAGCTTCTACAAGGCGACTCGTCCATCCGAGGTCGTCGACTTCAGCCAGCGTATCTCGCGCCGTACACACATAGAACGGCACGGAGAGTGTCTTGCCTTCGAGCAGGCGATGGAGGTCGGAAAACTCGTCGACGGAAAAGTGGGGACTCCCCACAGCAACGGCATCAATCCTCTCCGCACGCTCCGCGGTACTGAGCCGCTGAAGCGCGTCCCTCATCGCATCCGCACGGAGCTTGATGGTCCTCGGCAGCTCCACGACCGGCTGGCTCATCCATCCCGGGGGGCCACCCGCCGGCGCACCTTCGCCCACATCGCTCACAAACCCCAGCGCCGCGCCCAGTGTGGGGGCCTCCGGCGTGACTCCAATGACGTGAAATAGCGCGACCGCGCCGGTAGACGCCGCGGCGGCGCCGAGAGCCTTGAGCTGATCGCGGGTCGTCGTGACGGGGAGTCCCTCGATCGCCGCGATCTCCTGCCCCACCTCCAGCCCCAACCATGTGCCGAGTACTGGATAGAACACATCTCGGTGCTTCAGCGCCTCAGGCACTTCGGATGTATCGATCACCACAGTGGCGATCCGGTTCTTCGGAAGGTGTAGCCCGTATAGAGGGGCTCGGCCGGTTATCGCACAGCACGCGTCGAGGAAGTCGCCATAGCGTTCAGTACGCGCACCCAGGACCGAATTCACGAAAGCGATTGCGTTCGATTCACCCCACGCCACCTGCTCACCGAGCCCCGGTTCGTGTCCCACCTGATAGGGAGCACATGTGAAGGTCGGGGCCGCCCCCATGGCCACATAGGCTTCCATCTGACGTCGGGCCATATCGGTCTTGTGAGCATCCGCCTTCACAAGACCTGGGTGGAGAAGATCGAGCGCGCCCACATTCAGGGTGGTCGGTACGGCCATCTGCCCGCCTCCATTCATCAACGACTCGGCAAACTCCACACCCCCATCTCCGTGGTGGAGGCAGCCGTCGATGTGTGCGGACGAGATCTCCACCAACGACTCGGCGCCAAGGAGTTCGCCCGAAGCAACGACGATGCGCATGGCCATCGCAGCGGCTTCGCTTTTTGTGCCCGCGAGGAGGTCTTTGTCGCTGAGGGAGAGATTCATGCGGAGAGGCTACCGAACCAGAGACTAGATGGCGAGAGGCGTCGAGGTGCGCTGACGCCCGATAGCTCGCACTCCCGGGCTCGCTTCAGAGAGGGTAGGATGGACACTCACTCTGTCCGCTGGATTCCTGACTCTCACGAGACCATGCCGAAGCTATTCACCATCGACGAACGAGTACGTTGGTCCTCGGTCGACAAGGCCGGAATCATCTTCTATGGCGCGTATGTCCGCTTCTTCGAACTCGCAGAGATGGAGATGTTCAGGGCCGCGGGCGTGCCGTACAGCGAAGTGTTCGACCGCTGGAACATGTGGCTGCCTCGCGTCCACCTGGAGTCGGACTTCCACTACCCGACACGGCTCGACGATAAACTGCGGGTCGCCGCCTACTTCACGCGATTCGGCACCAGCTCGCTTCAGATCAACTTCGACATTTTGCACCTCGGTGCAGGAGAGCTCGCCGTCACTGGACACGAGGTCCTCGTTTGCACGACGCAGGACACGCTCGAGTCCCGCCCCCTCCCCACCGAGCTCATCGACATCCTCCGGCCCTACCAGCTCACGCCGGAGGAGGCACGCGCACAGCTTGGGGTTGGCGACTAACCCGTGAGACCACGCACGACCTGTGCAACGGCGAGACCCAGATAGTTTCCACCCGCATAGCCGAGTAGCCCGACCGCCACACCCGGAAGCAACCGGTCCGTGTATCCTCGCGCCGTGGCCAAGGCCATTGCCGATGCCGGCCCGCCGACGCACGCCTGTGATGCGACGGCGAGGGTCGGTAGATCGAGTCCGACGAGTCGGCCGACTCCAAAAATGACGACGCCGTGCAAGCCAACCGTGATCGCCGCAAAGTATACGATGGGCGGTCCGATCACGACGATGTTTGCGAGCACGGACATCGCCCCGTTGCCCGCGAGGAAGATCAGGACGATGTAGTTGCCGATCACACCCGCCCCGTGGAGGGCCCGCACTTTCGGAATCTGAGCGAGGCCCAGGGCGATCGTCGTGAGGAAGAGAACGGACGGCATGGGAGCAAGTGTGCTTCCCAACCACGCCGACGCCCAAAGGGTACCCAGTACCACCATCACCATGAAGGCGAGATCCTGAAGCTTGATCGCACCCACGCTCGAGTACAGCATCTCGTGAAGGCCAGGGCCCTCTTCCTCGTCTGCTGTACTAGCCGTGCCTTCTTCCCCGCCACTCGCTCCTACCGGGTCGATCGAGTCCGTCGCCGCTCCGCTCCCATCCACGGCGCCCTTCCTTCCCAATCCATCCGCCACGAACAGCACCGGCACGGCCAGGCATGTCGCCATCCAGATCGCGGTCATCGTGACGTCTGCCGCGATCCCGGCCGCGAACAGGTCGCCACTCGTGTCCAGAGCCGACCCGACCGCAGCGAAATTTACTCCTCCCCCCGTGTACGTCGCCGTATACTGTCCAGCGAGCTTCCACGCCTCGGGGCCGATGGCGTCGGCGAGAATCACCGCAGCGATCGAACTTCCAATCGCAGAGCCGATTCCCCCGAGTGTGAAGGCCGCAAGCATTCTAGGACCTGCCTTCACGACCGAGCGCACATCGACAGTCAGAAGGATGAGGATGATGCCCGCATTCACGGCCGGCCCGCCGAGAAACTCGTAGGCCGGGGACTCACCGGGGATGATACCCGTGTTGGACAGCAACATCCCGAACAGGATGCCGAGAAGGGCGGAACCGAGGGCTCCGAAAATCTTGGTCTTCGCCTCGAGAAAAAGTGCGGCAGCTACGCACGTCGCAAGAAGGAAGAAGACAGCAGTCGGGTTGGTGATCATCGCGCGAAGGTATCACGGGCAGACGCTGGACGCCTGACGACACTCGCACCATCGTCCGACATGGAACCCATTCAGTCGATCCCCCTCTCTGCGATAGAGGCCGCACGCTCGCGCATATCAGGCGCAGCGATCCGCACGCCCCTCCTCCGACTTGATCGACCGGAGTCCACTTCAGAAGCTCGGGACAGATTTTCCGGACGAAGCGCTTCAGACGCGGTCCGCGGAGGCATCTGGCTCAAGCTCGAGTGCCTCCAGCCGATCGGCTCTTTCAAGATTCGAGGGGCGGCCAACGCGATGGCATTGGCTGACCCAGCGGCGTTGAGCAATGGCGTGTACACCGCGAGTGCGGGCAACATGGCCCAGGGAGTCGCATTTGCCGCCCGGCGCCAGGGCATTTCCTGCCGGGTCATCGTCCCAGATTCCGCGCCGAAAGGGAAGCTGGCAGCCCTGGCCCGACTTGGTGGCGTCGCAGTCCCGGTACCCTTCGACGAGTGGTGGGCAGCGATTCTCGATCACGGGCACCCGGACGAATCGGGATTCTTTATCCATCCCGTCAGCGATCCAGCCGTCATCGCGGGCAATGGCACCGCAGGCCTCGAGATCATCGAAGACCTGCCTGACGTCGACACAGTAATCATCCCATATGGTGGCGGAGGCCTGTCCGCCGGGATCACCTCCGCAATCAAGAACGTCAAACCTGATACGCGGGTCTATGCCTCCGAGGTGGAGACGGCGGCACCGTTTCAGGCATCGCTCGAGGCAGGGCGAGCAGTATCTGTCGAGCGGGTCCCGACGTTCGTCGACGGCATCGGTGGTAGCAGCGTGCTCGAGGAAATGTGGCCCCTCACATCATCCCTGCTCGACGGCTCGCACGTTGTTTCGATCCCGGAGATTTGTGATTCGATTCGAATGCTGGCCTCTCAGGCTCAGGTCATCGCCGAAGGAGCTGGCGCGAGCTCAGTTGCAGCCGCGCGTCGAGAGTTCATGTCCGACGAAAAAATCGTCGCGGTGGTGTCGGGCGGGAACATCGACACGGACGTTCTCAGTCGCATTCTCACGGGCGACAATCCGCTCCTGTAGGGTGGTGACGTCACCTCGGTCAGCGCCGGTACCGGTGACTTCACTTCTCGAAAGTGCGGGTTCGCTTCAGGTGCTCGAAATGGGGAGAAGATCCGAGCTTGGTATGCTCCGCTGACCACTCCGCCAGCGGCGAGGAGTGAGCATTGAAGTCGCCCCGGCCGACCCGACAGATTTCGGAGAAGTCGCAAAACTTGCAGTCGTCCTTCGAGTCCGTCGGCACGAAGTGTCCATGGGCGACACCATCGAGCATGATGTCGAGCAGGCCGTTAACGGCGCCGAGGCTCCCCCGATCGTAGCTGAACTTTTGGTTCTCCCCCCGACGAGTCGGAAAGTGATACTGGCCATCGACCACGTCTGTCTTGAGTCGGACCTCCGCGGCGTGTGCGTAGATCGCGTGCTGCAGCCTGCGCCCACCGCGGAATACCTCCTGGTCATACCCGTAGGCAGTCCCGGTCTTATAATCGATAACGTGCAACCCAGAGAGATCTTGGTCGACGCGGTCGATCGCACCGCGAAGCCGAAGCGTTCCCCCATCGAGCTCAAGCAGTATCGGCTCGTCATCGCCGACGCCGAATTTCATTTCAAGGGCAACAGACTCGGGATTCTGCTCCCGTATCATGCGGACGAATGACCGCACGTCCTCCCGCAGGGCCGCGATTTCGCGAACGAGCGTTCCCTCGCCAGGAATAGGCACCTCGCGGCGCAACACCTTGATGCCGCGTGAGAGTGCCTCGAGTGCCAGATCTTCAAAACCACGGTCCTCGGGCTTTATTCCGCGAGTCTTTGCCTCTCTGAGCACGAGGTCGTACACCTCGTGCAGAAGACTGCCCCGCAGCCGAGCGTCCAGCCACGCGTCGGGGTCGAGTTCGGGATCGTCCGGCGCATAGATCCGCAAAACGCTGCTGTGCAGATACCTCAATGGGCACGCCCCAAGTGCCTCGAGCCGGCTGGCTGAGAGAATCGTCTCCTCGTTGCGACGCGGGTCGAGTTCCTCGGGACGAGCTTGAACCACACCGTGCACCGGCCCTGGAGCGCCCGCGTGACGCTCTTCCCTGGCCGCCAGACCGACATGTAAAGGTCCAAACGAACCACGTACGGCGGCGACGCCCCGACGCATGACTGAGCCGGAACCGAGGGCAGTCATCCAGAAGTCATCTCCGTCGAGCGCCGGCCGACCGGGGCCCGGGATCGCACTCACGACCGGCCCCATTCCTGAATGCAGATCTGCGAAGGTCAGGCTAGGATCTCCGACGGAGGCGCGCAGCGCCTGCAACAGAACGGATGAAGGTCCAACGACTCGTGCTTCCGTAGCCTGCCAGGCCCCGTAGCTCATCGTCACTCGTCCCCGGAGACGCGCGAAAAGTGCCGCGAACCCGAAGACTCGCTCCCTGAGTAGCTCTGGCGCGGTCGCCAAATTGTTTCCCAGCACCCGACGATCGCCATCGAGAAGCACCGAATCCTGCACCCCACTCCCCGGGATCCGCTCCGCATCAAGGCCCACCAGAAAAAACGCCTCGCGCCCTGAGAACCCTCCGTGATCCAGATCTGCGAGGTGGAGAGCGCCCCCCATGGAAGACCACGGCGCCCCTACTCCATCTGCCTCGTCGCCGAAGATCTCAGGTCGGACACGCATATCGAGGTGCTGTCTCAGTATCGATACAGCAGATCGGAACTGGGTGCGCCGATGCAGTGTGCCCTTCACCCTCTCGAGTATCCGGGAGACCTCTTCGCGCGCACTACGATCTGGTCCGCGCCCCTTGGGTACGCGGCGCAGGAACGCCTCAAGCCCCCGAGCAAGCTCAGCTGGCGAAACGGGATCAGCGCCCTCGCCCATTCGGTCGGGAACCGCCGGAGTCTGCTTCAGCACTGGAAACAGAATCGACTTCAATGCCTCAAGCTCGGTGATCGACCGCTCGCGCCTCCGAGCGAACGAGGCATCAGGCTCCGGCTTTCGCTGCTCCAGTTGTTCGGCACCAGCCAGCGCCTCACGAATCTGACTCCTGTATCGTCGACGACCCCAGCCGACGCGAAGGCCTCGGAATCTACGCGCCAATGCGGCCGGGGCGTGGTAGCCCTTCGACTTCGGCGCGCGCAGGTCGCCTGCTTCGAGCAACCGGCGAATAACGTGCGCTTGGAATCCCTCCTCGATCCAGTCGAGGTAGGCCTGCACGACTCGGCCAGTCCTCGTCCGGCCGACCGGAAGTCCTACAGCATATGTAATCGGAATCTCGAGGCGTTGGCCCAGCACATGCAGCGCTGACCCATACGCAG
The DNA here is from genome assembly GCA_028823235.1 of Longimicrobiales bacterium. Classification (NCBI taxonomy): domain Bacteria; kingdom Pseudomonadati; phylum Gemmatimonadota; class Longimicrobiia; order Longimicrobiales; species Longimicrobiales bacterium. The sequence goes on from JAPKBW010000005.1 coordinate 61,873, forward strand.
CCGGATCGGTCGTGATGATCTCCACCTGATCCCAGGACAGGCCGGCTTCGATCACACGACGTAGCACTTCCCTCAACTCTGCATCGATCGAGGCGGCGCTGAAGAACTCCACTTCGGGTAAGGGGACCCCCTCTACCTGCTCGTCGGATGCGTAGAGGAATGACCCCGGTACCGGCGGCCCGCCCCGCCCCCAGAGGATCTTGCTCGGCACCTCGAGCCCTTGGACAGGATCAGTCTTCAAAAGCTTCGCGCCCCGTGCGCCGAGTTCCGCAACCAGTCGTCCTTGGAGACCGCGTGTCCCGATGCCTGGCATCATGACAACGACATCAGTGTCCAGCGATGCCGGTAACTGGCCGCCGGCCTCGTCCAGAGCCTTCAGTGCAAGTCGCGTGACAGTCGCGACGTCGGCCCGCCTACGCTCCGTGAGGAGTCGTTCGTATCGCTGAAGTACCCGGAGCAGAAAGAGCTTCTTCTCCCACTGCCCGAAGCGGGCCGCATCGAGATCTCGAGGACCGATTCCCGCAGCCCTTAACTCGCCGACGGCCCTGTGCACGTGCTTACGGAAGCCAACGCCTTCCGCGAGGTCACCGAGTGTGCCCCCTTCCGCTCTCAGGGCAAAGTCGAGGGCCTCGTCGACGATCGCTTGCTGCTCGAAATTATCGAGAAGCGAGAGACCTGCCTGCTCCATACCCGCGAGCGCCACACGTTGCGCAAGTCGTTGTGGTGTAGTGACTTCAAAGCCTATCCACCCATCTCCCACAAGAGCGAGACGCCGTAGAAGCTCGCGCCCTGCCGAGAAATTCGGGGCAAGCACAAGCTTGCGGGCAACTCGCTTCTGACGTGCGATGCGAGCGAGCGAGTCGACGAGTCGGGGGACAGCTCCCGTGGTGGTGTCGGTCATGCCCTCGGAGTGTGGGTGTGGCTACCGCGCCGTCGCGTGGAGGATGGTGGCAAGATAGGCGACGCCGGGCCGTCCGGGGAGTGCGTTCGGCTCGGCCGTCACGTACCCTTCCCGGCAGAAATCTGTAGCCAACCGGAGGTTAAGCCGATGCTGCGTGAAAACCAGTGCCACTCTGTGCTGACACGACTCTTTTACATCGCGGCGGCAACAGTCGCGCTCACCGCACCCTCGGTAATCGAGGGTCAGGCCTACTGGCTAGGGCAGCAATTGGACTGGGACCGAAGGGCGCCGGATCGAAGTCCGTCCTGGATCTGTCCTCTATTTAGCGAAAGAGAAGGAGCATCGATTTGTGGACATCACCGAAGACCTGTCACTGCTCATCTTCTTCGCCACGCCCGGCCGTGAAGAAGATGCAGAAGGAGGCAGTTCGGATGCCTAGACGTGGCACTGGAACCAGGGTCAGCCCATGAAGATCTGGATCGATGCGGACGCGGCCCCCAACGACGTGAAGACTATCGTTGCGAAAGCCGCGCTGCGGCTCGAGGTCGAGACCGCGCTGGTCGCAAACCAGCGACTTCAACCCCCCGCGAATAATCCCTTCGTGTCCTCTGTGCGTGTCGAGGGTGGGCCCGACGTAGCCGACGACCACATCGCTGAGCATGCTGAGCCGGGTGACCTCGCCATTACGGCAGATATCCCACTCGCGGCACGACTCGTCGAAAAAGACGTGAGTACGATCGACCCACGTGGGACGGAGTACACACGGGAGAACATCGGCGAGCGCCTCTCCGTCCGGGACTTCATGGATCAACTTCGCTCCACAGGCGTGGAGACAGGGGGGCCGCAGGCATGGAATCCACAGAACAAGCAGGCCTTTGCGTCGACCTTCGACAGGGTGCTGACGAAGCTGATGCGTGCGGCACAGAAGAAGGTGGCAAAAAAGGGGCCGATGGATCTCTCCTCCGGCCCCTGATCACTTCGACGAAGCTGGCGCGCCCACAGTCCCGACTGGCCCCCGTCGTTACTTCACAAAGAGCATGTCGCGGTAGGTCGGCACCGGCCAAAGGTCGTCCGGCACGATCCGCTCGAGCCTGTCGGCCGCGTCACGCACCGACTTCATCGCGGGAATGATGTTGACCCGCATGTGCTCTGCCTTTGACACGACGTCGTCACCACCAAGCTCCTGATTCTGATTCGCCAACACGTCGATCGCGTCGGAAAGCTGGTTCACGAGTTCATTCACGCGGCGCGCAGTTCTGACTACACCCTCGGTATTCAAGTCGACGTCACTCGCCCGTTCTGCCGTGGAAAGTAACTCTCCCAGATAACGGATCGCGGCGGGCAAAATCATGGTCTGAGCCATGTGCTGAGCGGTCTCGCCCTCAATATTGACCGTCATGAAGTACTGCTCGACATAGATCTCGTACCGGGACTCGAGCTCGCGATGCGAGAGAACCCCATACTTCTCAAAGAGAGCTGTATTCTTCTCGTCGACGATCCTCGGGAGCGCATCCATAGTGCTCCGCAGGTTGAGCAAGCCGCGCTCCTCAGCCTCGGTCACCCATTCGCCCGAGTAGTTGTCCCCGTTGAAGACGACATGCTTGAAATCGGGGACCTCGGCGGCCAACAGCTCCCGAAGTGCGTCGTCAAAAGATGCCCCTTTCTCGATCTCGCTCTCGAGCGTCGTGCACAGCTCATCGAGCGACTCGGCTACGATCGTGTTCAGCACCATCGTGGGGAAAGAGACACTCTGGGACGAACCCAGTGCGCGGAACTCCCACTTGTTTCCAGTGAAGGCGAATGGTGAGGTCCGATTCCGATCACCTGCATGCTTTGGCAGGCTCGGAAGCACCTTCACTCCGAGCCCAAGCAGCCCGTCAGGCTTGCTGCTCGTAGCCTCCCCCATCTTTTCGATCTGCTCGAAGATGTCCTGGAGTTGATCGCCACAAAACGCGGAGATGATCGCCGGGGGAGCTTCGTTCGCGCCGAGCCGGTGGTCATTCCCCGCATGGGCGACAGCCGCACGCAGAAGATCCTGATGCCTCGCGACAGCCCGAAGAACGGAGGCCGTGAAGAAGAGAAACTGCATGTTGTCATGCGGTGTCTCGCCTGGCTCGAGCAGGTTCTGCTCGTCCGTACCCATGGACCAGTTGAGATGCTTGCCACTGCCGTTTACACCCTGGAACGGTTTCTCGTGCATCAAGCAGACGAGGCCATACTTCCTCGCCACCCGCCGCAGCGTCGACATCACGAGCTGCTGATGGTCGGCAGCCTGGTTCGCGTCTTCATAGATCGGCGCCATCTCGTACTGACTTGGCGCGACTTCGTTGTGGCGTGTGGTAACGGGCACACCGAGGCGGTAAAGCTCGAACTCGACCTCATTCATATACTCGAGCACGCGATCGGGAATCGATCCGAAATAATGGTCGTCCATCTCCTGACCCTTCGGTGGCTTCGTACCGAACAGAGTCCGCCCTGCCGTCTGCAGGTCGGGTCGACGGAAGTAGAACTCCTCGTCCACCAGGAAGAACTCCTGCTCTGCGCCGCAGGTTGCCCTCACAGCCAGCGGCGGTGAGCCAAAGAGCCGTAGCGCACGCCGAGCCTGCTCGTCGATCGCGTTCATCGACCGGAGGAGCGGCGTCTTCTTGTCGAGGGCGTCACCTGCCCACGATGCGAACGCAGTCGGGATGCAAAGATAGGCACCTCCTGGGCCCTCCATCATGAAGGCCGGAGACGTCGGATCCCACGCGGTATATCCACGGGCCTCGAACGTCGCGCGCAACCCACCTGACGGGAACGATGACGCGTCAGGCTCACCCTGGATGAGCTCCTTGCCGCGGAACTCGGTGATAGCGCGTCCATCACCGGTCGGCTTCAGAAACGAATCGTGCTTCTCAGCAGTACTCCCGGTCAGCGGCTGGAACCAGTGCGTATAGTGGGTGGCGCCCTTTTCAAGAGCCCACTCCTTCATGGCCGATGCGACCGCATCTGCGACCGAGGAGTCGAGTTCGGTGCCGTTCTGCATCGTCGAAAGCAAGGCTTCAAACTGAACGGTCGGGATCCGCGCCTCCATCTGGTGGATGCTGAAGACGTTCTCACCGAAGACGGACTCAAGGTCAGTTCGGTGATGCTTCTCAGCGGAAGGAGTCGAATCGTACTTTGCCGCCGCCAGCGAATCGAAGCGTGGAATCACTCTGCTCATGAAGACGCACTCCGGGGGGGATGATGAACCTTAAGGACGGAAGGTCACCACGCCTGTCTCCTCACTCAAGGCTCGCTCGCCAGTATTGTGGCTAAATGTCCTTACGCTAATATTTCATGACGTACCCTTATTCATGAGGCATTGGCTTATTTTTATTGGTAGATCACGTGAACTCGGCCGGCTACGCGCACTGTTTGATGCGTCGGTGCCAAAGCTGACGTGTGTGTCAGGACTCAGAGGATCCGGAAAGTCCGCACTGGTGCGCCGGGCCGCCGCAGGCTTTCCGAGCGTGGCTCTTACGTTCGCGCCTGAGCCGGATCCCGGACTCCGAGCTGCATTCGCGGACGCGGTCAATCATGCCGGACAGAGGCTCTACAATTGGGACGACATCGTCTCGCGGGACGATGCTTGGTCAGATCTGTTCGAGGCGATCATCCATCTCGCAGCCGCGAGCACTGCTCCGTTCATCGTGATCCTAGACGACGCGGGACGTCTGGCTCAGGCGCGCTCACGCTTTGTCGCCCCATTGGAGACAGCTGCACATCATGCAGCCGAGCGCGGCGTACGGGTCCACTTCGTTCTCGTCGGACCCGAGGCCGAGCTACCGGTGTTCTCAGACGACGCCCGGGGAACCCTAGCGACCCTTCGCCTAGACCCCCTGCCACTCCGTGCCGCGGCACGTTGGCTTCCGGGTCACCGCCCCCATGAACAGGTGAGAGCGTACGGCGTATTTGGAGGGCTGCCCCGTGTGCTCTCAATGCTGGACGCCTCGGTCACTGTAGGTACGAATGTCCGAAGGCTCCTCTTGGCCGACTCCGGAGCGCTGACCGACGCACCGTTTTCCTGGCTCGAGCGAGAAGTCCAAACCCCCTCTCGCTACGTTGCGATTCTCCGAACGCTAGCAATGGGCGAGGCGAACTGGAATACCGTGCACCAAGGCGTCGCAGACCTTACGCGCAGCGGACAGGTCGCACCGTACCTAAATCGTCTCGTGGAGCTCGGAATGGTTGAAATGCGCCGTTCACTTGATGCCGGGCCACGGAGTCGATCGACTCGCTACTCCATCACCGATCCCTTTCTGGCGTTCTGGTTCCGGTTCGTTCTTCCCTGGCGGCTCGAAGAAATTAAAGAAGGGGCCGGGCCCTATTACACGCGTGTGGTACGGCCCGGCATCAACCACCACATGAATTGCATGCTCCCGCGAATCGGCCGACAGCACATGCAGTTCGATGCGCGGGAAAGCATCGGCTCCGCGCCTCGCGAGAACGGAAGTCTTTGGGGACCTGACTACGACATTCCGATGGCAGGGATCCTCAATTCAGGAGCAGCATTCTACGGGACAACTCAATGGAGCGACATCGAGACCGACACCGCGGCGCTGGACCACCTAGACGGTCAGGTTCGTGCGACGAGGTACGGATTCGGGCGGGAGCGACGACTACGCATCATCGTCACAGGAAGGCCCGCGAGTGCAAGCCTCAGGCGCGGGGTCGCCCGCCGACATGACGCCAAGCTCATCGACGCCACCGCCCTGCTGGGGTCGGAATAAGCAGCGAGGTGCGCCGGATCTGAATCCGCCGTGCCCCACTGATGCACCGGTCCGGCGATCTCGCCGCAGCACTTCGCGCGGCGTTACACGTCGAGGTTCTTCACGTACCGGGCGTTCTTCTCGATGAACTGACGGCGCGGCTCAACGTCGTCCCCCATGAGACGATCGAAGAGGTTCGAAGCGAGTGCTCCGTCTTCAATCTGCACCTGGAGGATCGTGCGAGCGTCCGGGTCCATCGTGGTCTTCCACAGCTGATCCGGATTCATCTCGCCCAGCCCTTTGTAGCGCTGGATGTGAATGCCCTTGGCCTCTCCGTCCTTCGCTCCGAGGCGCTTCATGTACTCCTCGCGCTCTTCGTCGTTGTACGCGTATAACTCTTGCTTGCCTTTCTTCACGCGAAAGAGTGGCGGCTGTGCGATGTAGACGTAGCCCGCATCGATCAGTTCGCGCATCTGCCGGAAGAAGAAGGTGAGCAAGAGCGTGCGAATGTGCGCACCGTCGACGTCGGCATCCGTCATGATGACGATCTTGTGATAGCGCGTCTTGCCGAGGTCGAACTCTTCCCGGATCCCTGCACCGATGGCCGTGATCATCGCAGCGATCTCGTCGTTCGCCAGGATCCTGTCGAGCCGGGCGCGCTCGACATTCAGAATCTTCCCCTTCAAGGGGAGAATGGCCTGATAGCCACGATCCCGGCCCTGCTTTGCACTGCCCCCGGCAGAGTCTCCCTCAACCAAGTACAACTCACACAGCGACGGATCGGACATTGAGCAATCCGCGAGCTTACCGGGAAGAACGCCACCTTCAAGTGCGCTCTTCTTTCTTGCCAGATCGCGCGCACGCCGTGCCGCATCGCGGGCGCGGGCGGCCAGTAGCGACTTCTCGATGATTGCTCGCCCGACCTTCGGATTCTCGTCGAGGAACATCCCAAAATGCTCGTTGACCGCAGCCTCGACGGCTCCTCGGACTTCGCTGTTCCCGAGTTTGGTCTTCGTCTGGCCTTCGAACTGCGGCTCCATAACGCGAATACTGAGGACGCATGTCAGACCCTCTCGAACATCGTCTCCGGAGAGCGTTTCGCCCTTTTTGAAGATGTTGTTCTTCTTTGCGTAGTCGTTCACGGTTCGGGTCAGGGCCGCCTTCAGCCCTGTGATGTGCATCCCCCCTTCCTGGGTGTTGATGTTGTTCACGAAGGAGTGCGTGTTCTCACTGAAACCCTGGTCGTACTGCATCGCCAGTTCGATCTCAGCCTCAGGCCTGGACGCTTCGAAGTAGCAGACCTTGTCGTGAAGCGCGGCGCGACTACCGCGGAGAAACGTCACGTATTCGGCGATCCCGCCCTGGAACTCGTACGATTCCTCGACTCTCTCACCCCGCTCGTCCACGAGAACGATCTTCAGCCCCTTATTCAGGAACGCGAGCTCACGGAGGCGATTTGACAGGATCTCGAACGAATAGACCAGTTCGGTAAAGATCTCGTCGTCAGGCTTGAAGGTTACGGTCGTGCCCTGTCCCTCCGCCGCCCCCTTGTCCTCAAGATCCTTCGCCTTGATTCCGCGCTCGTAGCGCTGATGGTACAGCTTGCCATCGCGACGGATTTCAACTTCAAGGAAAAGAGAGAGTGCATTCACGACACTGACACCGACGCCGTGGAGTCCACCAGACACTTTGTAGGTGTCCTTGTCGAATTTTCCACCCGCGTGAAGCGTCGTCATCGCAAGCTCAACGCCCGGAACATTCTCCGTCGGGTGAATATCGACGGGGATTCCGCGACCGTCATCGACCACAGTGATGGAGTCATCCGTGTGGATCGTGACCGTCACCTCCGAACAGTGGCCGGCCATTGCCTCATCGATCGAGTTGTCCACGACCTCATATACGAGGTGGTGAAGACCTCGCGCCGACGTCGACCCGATGTACATACCCGGGCGCTTGCGGACGGCCTCCAGTCCCTTGAGAACCTGGATTTGTCCCGCAGTGTAATCGCTGCCTTTTGACTTTTCGTTCTTCGCCATCTCAGCTCCGAAGCCTGTCCCGCGCGTCGCCGCGCATTAACCCGTCTCCGCGAGTACGAAGACGATCCTCGTCATCGGCGTCTCCGGCATGCGTTCGTTCACGCACGCCAGGAAGTCGCCTTTCATCATGTTCAGTTCCATCAGCCAGGCACTCGTCCGCACTTCTACAATGAGCGTCCGGTCATCCACGCTCCGTGCCCGAGTCACCTCTGCGACCTTCTCCCCGACCAGCCTCGGCCAGAGCTCGAGCAAGTTCATACGCCGCACTTGGTCAGCGACGCCATGCTCTTCCAGTAAATCCGACAGCACTGCGTCGACCCGCACCGGCTTGTTCCCCCCACCTGTATACGGATAGCCCATCAGGTGCTGATCTCCCCGCACCGAATCCGCCACCGTGGCAACGCGTCTTTCCGCATACGCACATCCGCGTCCTTCGGGGCGGTCAACACAACTTGGCCGGTGTCCTCGGCCTCCATGAGGTCCAGGATTCTCTCACTCCTGCCTCCATCGAGCTCGGCGAACACATCGTCCAGCAGGATGAGCGGCCGCTGGCTCCTGCGCTCCCGAATGGTCATCGCCTCTACTAGCCGTAACGCGAGAGCTGCGGTGCGCCGCTGTCCCCCCGAGCCATAATCTCGGAAATCGAGGCCGGCCCGATCGTCTTCGATTTGCAGGCGCATGTCATCCCGATGCGGCCCAACCACGGTCACACCCATGCGACGCTCTCGGTCTGCCGAATCATCCAGCGCCTCGCGAAACGCACCCGTGATCATCTCGAGCGTGGGCACTTCTGGTAAAGTGACATTCGGTCGGTACGTCATGCAGGCCCGAGCATCGTCGCTGACTCTCTGGTAGTAGTCACCGAACGCGCCACACCGGGCTGCAATCCAAGTCGTCCTCTCGAGCATGACCCGAGCACCGGCGTTGATAAGCCCCTGGTCCCAGGCCGCCACGACCGACCCAGCGGCACTCGACTTGAGTGAGGCGTTTCTTCTCCGCAGGACCTTTCGATAGTCCGTCAGGGAGGAGAGGTACCCGGGCTCGTTCAACGAAAGCAGAATATCCAGAAACCTTCGGCGCTCCGATGGGCCACCACTGACCAGCTCGATATCCGACGGAGAAAAAATCACGGCGGAAAGTCGCCCGAGCGCGTCGCTCATGCGGTCCGGCTCACTCCCGTCAACCGAGATCTTCTTCCGCTTGCCCTTCTTCTGAAAGGCAGCCGCGATTTCAGTTCGGTGGCTCCCATGCGTCTCATATGACTCGGTGGTTCCCACCACGCGGAACACCTCCGCGTCGAATCCGACCATCTGCTCGTCACGAGCACCTCGGAAGGATCGAAATGTCTCAAGGTAGTAGATCGCCTCGAGAAAATTCGACTTGCCCTGGGCGTTGTCACCAATCAACGCGACCCCTTCCAGAGGAATCTCCAGATGCTGCGAATGGAGGTTCCGAAAGTGTCGAAGAGCGAGCGTGCTCAGGCGCACGGCCCGCGACTTAGGAGAGTCCCTGAATACATAGACAAATCTAACGATTTGCCGCCGGACCATCTACCGCTTTCGTCCCCGGATTTGTTGGGTTTTCCTATTCCACCTTGAAGGGGCCCCAGGCGCCCCAAGGCGCGGGAAGCTACTCGCCCTTAAAGTCCGGCTTCCGCTTCTCCAGGAACGCCTCCATGCCTTCACGCATGTCGTCGGTCGAGGCCAGTAGGCCGAAAAGGGACGACTCAAAATCCAACGCCTCGGCCGTCGCTGTGTCCAGGCCACGATAGATTGACTCGAGTGCCATCCGAATCGCGACCGGCCCATTTTTCGTAACCCGCCGGAGGAGTGACTTGGCCTCCTCCATCAAAGCATCAGGCTCAACGACGGATATGACGAGGCCAATAGTCTCTGCACGCTCCGCATCGACCATATCTCCCGTCAGCGTCAGCTCAATGGCTCGCCCGAGCCCGATGAGTCTCGCCAACCGGATGGTGCCGCCGTATCCCGGAATGATTCCGAGCCCCACCTCAGGCAGGCCAAAGCGCGCGCTCGAACTGGCAATACGCATGTGGCAGGCTAGCGCGAGTTCACATCCGCCGCCCAGCGCGTAGCCGCCGACGGCCGCGAGAACAGGCTTCGGGAACCGCTCAATTGCCCTGAACACATCCTGTCCGTCTCTGCTCACCCGAACACCGGTTACCGAGTTCATTGTCGCGAGTTCGCCGATATCCGCCCCGGCTACGAATGCCTTCCGTCCGGCCCCGGTGAGGATGACACCACGCACGTTGCCGTCGTCACGGAGACTCGAGAACACCTCCCCGACCTCCCGCACAACTTGGGCATTCAAGGCGTTCAACTTGTCCTGACGATCGATCGATACGATAGCCAGCTCGCCATCCCACTCAACGCGGACATACTCAAGATCTACCATTCGGACCGTGACTCCTACCTGGTTTTCACAAAGACGAAACGCTGCAAGCTAGCGACCTGAACCGTGATGGAAAAACCGACGCACAGCGCTTAACTTCTGGGCCTTCCCAATACTGCGTCACAGCAGGGAAAGCCAACTGCCGCCGTGACGATTCAGCGCCACAGGAGTGAGGTCCGCAATGAGTCGATCGCTTAATAAAGTCATGCTCATCGGAAATGTCGGTAGTGACCCGGAGATCAGGGCAACCGGTTCAGGAAACCGGGTCGCCAAGCTATCGGTAGCAACGAATCGTTCTTGGACCGACCGGACCACAGGCCAGAAGACGGACAAGACCGAGTGGCATCGCCTGACGTTTTTCGGTCGCCTCGTGGACGTGGTCGAGCAGTGGGTGAAGAAGGGAGACCGACTCTACATCGAAGGCAGGATCGAATATTCACAGACCGAGAGCGACAATGGTCCGAAGTACTGGACGGACATCGTCGTGTCTGAAATGGTGATGCTCGGATCGAACAGCGGCGGCGGTGAGGGTGGCAACTACGACGGCGGAAACGCTGGCAGCGGGGGCGACCTCACTGAAGACAGAAAATCGCCAGGTGGCCACTCACCCACAGCCCACGCCGGCGGCGACCTTCCGTTCTAGCTACACGGACCGCCGACAGAGGCGGCCCGGCAGAGCCAGGTCAGCTCGATTCGTCGGGCGGGGCTTCGCCCTGCGGAGGCACATCCGCCTCCCAAAGACCCATGAAGTACTCCTCATACAGATCTGGATGAGCACGGTAGTCCTCGACCCACACTTCGAACGGCGGCAATGCCACTCGATTGCCAATCCAGTCGGTCGCGACTCGGACCATCTCCGCGTAGGAGATATCGACCTCGCCGCCCTCCTCACGGTAGGCGCGATGCGCGAGCAGGTAGATCTCGTCGGGACTCATGTACACAAGCAAGTCCGCGACCTGCGCCGAACAGTAGTCGTGATACTTGGCGCGCAGGACGTGCAACGGCTCGCCCGAGTCCTTCCTGTCTCCGTCCACTGCGATGCCTCCGCCGGACGTGAAGCCCCCGAATCTGTCGGGCGCGACCTTGACAACCTCTCAGCTGGTCGTGCCTACGTTTGAGCCGCAGCGCCTTTAGTGCAAGCCTTTTGGAATGCGCCCTAGGGCTGGGCCGGCAGGCTTTCCCCGGCCGAACCAGCGACCTGGTCGGCATCTCTGAGGTGCTGATAGATCGAACGGCGCGTGAGTCCGTACAGGACGACGCGACTCAGAAACTCAGGATCACTCTCCTGAAATTCCTCGGCCTGCGCTGCGATATCGCTCGGCAGATCAATAGAAATCTGCACGGAACGCGTCTCCCACATAGACACACCCTGCCCACTTAAGATTGCGGAAAAGTTTCAGATTCAGGGATTCCGAATACTCGCCAAAGTATCTCACGAGTTCGGCAGGAGGCGCTAGCAACCTCGAACTGAGGAGAACTTTAAGGGGGCGCCGAGGGGCGCGCAACCCCTCTCGGGGACGGATTTTGCAGAAATATCAATTTCACTAAGCTGTTGTACTGCAACACTTTAGGAAACGGTCCAAATCTAATATCCAACTGTTTCCGCGTCTGTGTGCAGCTTATTCCCCACGGCAGCATTCTTCCGGAAGTCCAAGGAACAGCTGGTCTTGGGAGATCTGCCCAGCGCGACGAATCGGCTTGGTCCGCACAGTATTTTTACGAAAAACTGCTACGGAAGCGGAGACCGTAAAAACGCCTCAAGCGTGGCTGGCTCAAAACTTAGAAAGCGGTCCCTCAATGTGCGGGGTCCTGGCTTACGAAAAATCAGAGACGTGCGGTGCACACGCCCGGACACGACCTCCTCAAACGCGATGAAGCCCCGCCAGGTATCTCGATCGCAGAAACCCCTCAGCCGGGCGGTCCGCGCGCCTAGCGATCGACCAAGGACACGCGCCTCAAGCGTCGTAGGCGCCCGTCGCGGTCGGTACGTCGGTCGCCCCGCAACCAGATCGTCGAGATAGGCCTCGGGATGCGTTCCCATGTCCTCCAGCCAACTGTTGAAAAGAGGCCGCGGGAATAGAGTCTCACAAAATTGAACAAGCACGTGCAGCAGATCTGTGGCAGAAGGCTGGACGCCCAGCTGCAAGGCTCCGACGGTACAGAGGGCGCGGACGGCCTAGCGCGGGATCATCCCAACCAGGGCGCGAGCCTGACGGCGACGACACCCCAGCGTACCGTCGCCGCATGTCTACTTCACTGGCCGGAGCGAGATCGCTCCGCTACGTGCTGCTGGTCCTCAATGGACAACGTGCGATCCCGCGCCGGGAGGCGGTACTTCAACCACCGTCGCCATCGGCTCATGAATCTGAAGCCGGGCGAGGGTCTCGCGCGCGCCGAAGGTCTCCATCACGCGAGCCATCGAGCCGTACCGGTCGGGCTCAAACCGAGCCATCAGGGCACCCAGGCCACGTCTCATGCTTCCAAGAACTGCACGGGCCTCCCAAAGATTCGTTGGCAGCGGGAGGCGGACATGGTACGTCACCGTGTCTGCCGTAGTGAGCGGCTCCACGCGCCTCAGATGAGCTTCAGGAAATGCGTCGGTCAGGGCGTGCTCCAGAGGCGCGTCGGCCTCACTGAACGCTGTCCGGAAGACGAGCGCGCACGCATCGTAGTCAAGGTGAGCGCGTGTCAGACGCCCGGGGCCAAGCAGAAACCGAATCGACGTTCCCTCATGCATGTCGAGGTCGCGGCAGATGTCGCGATAGCCCACCCGCAGAAAGGTCGGGCGAGTCAACGGGCCGAAGCCGGCGCGCTCAAGAACCCGCATACCCAGGCGGCGACTGTATTGGCGCAGCGCGCCATCGTCGCGGGTCGCGGCGGAGGCGGTGATGAGCTCCGATACATGATCGACCGTCGGCTCATAGACCCAGTCAAGCACGACCAGTTCAGAACTGAGGTCTAGCACCTTCACCCTCCCGCTGCCCAGGTCGACGACCTCGGACGTCGAGGCGTAGCGACCCTCGACCACGAGTGCGAGCCCAATGTCTTCGATGCGCCCGCCCAGCATATCCATCTCATGGATATCGCGGTACTGAACAACCGCCCGGGTCAGCGGAAGTTCACAGATGCCGAGCACGTCGCCCATAGCCTCTGGGCGAGCGTCGGCTGTCGTATTGAGATGCATACAGATCACCACAGTGAAACGAGACGGATCAATAGGATAACAATCTGTTTACGGCCACTGCAAGGAAAAAACGCCGCTCGAATAAACGCCTTGCAGCCCCATGCACCCACGGTCATCTTCACCCCGAGAGCTTTATTTTCATGCATATCGGCACCAAGTGCCGGAGGCCCCCACCACCTCGTGACGATTCAGACAGAACGCCGCCGCTCGGTGGCCTTTCTTGAAGACGGCGACGATTCTTGGGCATGCTTCCTCGTGACGTTCCCCGCCACGCAGCGCACTTGGCACGGCTACTTTTCTTTTCGGCCCAGCTACAGCGAACTGCACGACGACGAGGTCCGGACCACGGATATCTTCGTCGAAGCGTCAGAGGCTGAGATCCACGAGAAGGCGAGGAGTCTCGGGCGCCCCCTGCTCCAAGGCCTGCTCGACTCCGCCATACACACCCGTGGCCGGGATGACGACGACGGCGACTCACACCTTCGTGGCCGATTCCGCACAATCCTTTCCGCTAACGCAGTCGACATCGCTGGAGCGTGGACCGAAGCCGAGGTGGACATCGGCGGAGACGAACTGGACCGACTTCGCTCACTTTACGAGTCCTACCGAATCGATCAGGTGTCGCACTTCATCTGTCTGGTTGATCCGGAAGCCTTCGAGTCAGCGGTGGATCAGATCCTGGACGGCGGAAGCATCGACTTCCGAACCAAGGATAAGGTTCAGTTCGCCCGGATGGTCGTTGACTATCTAGAGAAACTGATCCCGCTCCCCGACTTCGAAACATGGGCTGAAGATTTCCTGAACAATCCAGAAGCCTACCGGCTCTACGCGCACACGCTCCATCGCGAGGGCCGGTTGCCATAGGTGAGGTTGTCCAACCTCTCAAGCCCATTTAGCTTTTTGCGCTCTACAGTTTGGTACTACCAAAGGATGTGACCGTCTTGGAAGTCGTCGTACAGGACAACGAAAGTCTCGACCGCGCGCTCCGTCGCTTCAAGCGGAAGGTTCAGCGCTCCGGCCTGTACTCGGAGCTGCGTAAGCGCCGGTTCTATGAGAAGCCGAGTGCACAGCGGAAGCGGAAGAAAGAAGCCGCCATCCGTCGCGAGCGCCGCAGACAGCGTCGCAAGCGCCCCGGCATAGCCGTGTAAGACCTGACGTTCCGGGACGGTCCTCTCCCCTCCCTCAGGGGGAAGGCCGTTTTTTACCCCACAACCCTGCACTCGAACAGGTCGTCCAACGCGGCCCCGCCTTCGAGATCCTCGCCCGAGAGATGTTGCCAGGAGAAATTGATGAGGAGCCGATTCCACCCTGGGAGCGTGCGAGCCTTGGTCGGCGTCATTCCCCGTCACGGTCGTCATCACCCGGCACCACTTTCCGGCAGACTTAAAGCAGAGCCTGCGGGCCGGCTCTGCGCAACTGTAACAGTCCGGTCGGAGAGGAGATCCGCCACTGCCATCAGCTGAAACCGCCTCAAGTAGGTGGATGGCGAAGTCAACTCGTGGAGGCGAAACCGAGCCTTTAGCGCCCCCGGGTACGTGGATGCCGCGCAGGCCAGCGAATGCACAGCCTTGTAGCGAATCGGAAACTCCAACACTCTGCGGCCAAAAGGGGTGGGGGGATAGCGGTAGCCTTGCTCTTGCAGCGCGAGACAAATCGTCGAGAACACGTCCCACCGCAGTCGATGGCGAGGCATAGGTCCTGGACCGCCCCTAAATCGATCTGAGATATAGTCTAGCCGTGCGGGGAACGGCTCCCGCGGTCGGCGGTCGGCGGTCGGCCTCCCAATTTGGTCGACCTCCGGAACAGGGACCAGCCGTCTTGGGCGGGCGTCACGCACCACCAGCCGAGGGAATCCGAAATTGAGCGCCTCGACGGCCAGACGATTTTCAAGAATCACATCCTCTTCGGGATGCGCAGCCTGGACAGCAGCTTTCTTCAGGCTCAGATCGTTGACCTGAACGACGATCGTAACGGCAGCGTTCGCGCGTCAGGTGGCTCTGAATCAGGGTGGACCATGAACGGGACACGCGCCAATGCGTGCCCCGCCCCATGTCCACCTCCCCCTACGGAGCCGTCAGATCGGGAGTGGAACCGGCTTCTCGCCGGACCAGTCGTAGAAACCTTGCCCTGACTTCCGTCCGTAACGACCCATCGCGACGACTCGCTTCAGGAGCGGGGGAGGCGCATAGCGCTCTTCACGATACTCCTCGTACATGATCTCGCTGATCTTGTATAGCGTGTCGATTCCGACGAAATCGCACAGCGTGAATGGGCCCATCGGGTAACCACACCCGAGTGCCATCCCAGTGTCGATGTCCGCGATAGTCGCCACGCCTCTCTCGAGCTGGCGGATCGCGTCAAGCATATACGGGACCAGCAGTAGATTCACAACGAACCCGGAGTTGTCCTTCGCTGCAATTGGAACCTTGCCCAGAGCCTTCGCAAACTCGAACGCTCGATCGAAGGTCTCCTCCGTCGTCGCGATCGTACGCACGACCTCGACCAGCTTCATGACCGGAACCGGATTGAAGAAGTGGAGGCCGACGAAACGATCAGCGCGGCTTGCAGCCGCCATGTCCGTGATCGTCAGAGAGCTCGTGTTCGATGCGAAGATCGTATGCTCGCCACAAAGGCCATCGAGCTCACCAAAGAGCGCGTTCTTCGCTTCTAGTTCCTCGACGATCGCTTCGATCACGATGTCGCAATCAGCGAGATCGGACACCTCGGTAGTGAACGAGAGCCGAGCCCATGCCGCGTCCCGATCCTCTTGCGTGAGCTTTTCTTTCTTCACGGCCCGGTCCATGGATTTGCGAATCCGCTTCTCGCCTGCCGCCAAGAAGTCTCCGTTGACCTCCCGGACGCGCACCTCGAACCCGCTTTTGGCCGCGATCTCCGCGATACCGCTTCCCATGAGCCCGCAACCAACTACTCCGACCTTGCTGATATTCACACCCGCCTCCGTTCTAGTGCTTCTTCGTGAATCCCTGACAACGTCCACGAGGACGTTGATCTATCGTTCTTCCGATCCCCTCAGGTCTCGGGCGACTCCGTGAAAATGCCGCTTGACCCACCGCCTCCAAGAGGCCGGTGGTGGTTCGAGTGACACTCCATACTCGAGCGCATCGAGGACACCCTCAACCTCGACACGGACCTCATCGAACTTCTTCTTATGCCTTCGACCCACGGAGTATCCGATGACCGCCCATAGCGCCGCACCTGCGACAACACCGACTCCAACCGCCGCTCCGACGGGCAGTAGTGCCGTCATGCCAGTGCCCGCCGAAGTTCCGGCGAGACCACCCACGACTCCGCCGCCGATGACAGCCCAACGGATGTCCTCACCGCGCGTGCCGGGATCTACAAGAAACTCGACCAAAGTGTGTTCGTCGTCGACCCGTTCCAGTCTCACTTCCACGGACTTAGCCGAAGCGATGTAGTGCTTTCTGGACGAAAAACTCGCCGCGCGTGCCAGCTGGGACGCCCAGTCCACTGCAGGCCGGTACTGAAGGATGCCGACCCCTCGACGGACCCCTTGAAGCAACTGGCCTGCGACGAGAAAGTCATCGATCTGTGACGTGATCTCTTCCGGGTCGCCCGGGACGACTCTCGACGCCCGGATCGACGCAGGGCCGAAGACTCTGGCGATCGGACCGCCGCCCATCACTCCGCTCCGCACCTCAGCCAATGCTAACCGAACATGCGACTCAGAAAGTCCCACCTCCCTGGCAATCCGAAGAAGCTCCCCTTCCGTCAGTGCCCCATCCGCCCCGTCAGGATCGGAGGTCGCAAGTTCAGCGGCCCGCCGGATGACCGCGTCGAACTCCCACCGGGTCAGGCTTCGGCCTACCTCGTCATTCATTCCGGCGAAGGGTTCACGCGATCAGTACGCCTCAACAATGACAGCGCCTCCCTGCCCACCACCGATGCAAGCAGACCCAAGGCCATACTTCAGGCCGCGCCGACGAAGCTCGTGAACAAGGTGAATCGTGATCCGCGCACCAGACGCCGCGAGAGGATGCGTCAGAGCAATCGCACCCCCATTCACGTTCGTCTTGTCAGGGTCCAGACCGAGTTCCTTTTCGACCGACTTGTACTGCGGCGAGAACGCTTCGTTCACCTCGACCAGATCCATGTCGTCGAGCGTCAGGCCAGCCTTCTCGAGCGCAAGGCGAGCAGCCGGTGCCGGACCAATGCCCATGACCTGCGGCTCTACGCCGACAAAGCCCCACGAAACGATCCGACCAATCGGTGGGACACCGTTGGCCTGCGCCCAGTCGGATCCGGCCAGTACGGCACTCGCCGCGCCATCACCGATGCCGCTCGCGTTTCCAGCGGTAACGAGACCATCCTTACGGAAGTAGGGGCGCAACCCACCGAGCGCCTCCATCGTCGTGTCCGACCGGATGTGTTCGTCTGCAGCGAACGTTGTTTCACCCTTCCGGCTCTTGATCACAACCCCGGCGACCTCGGCGTCGAAGTGGCCGGCGTCCCACGCGGCCCTGGCGCGCTGGTGTGAATTGTAGGCGACTTGATCGGCCTCCTCCCGCGACACCGCATAGCGATCGGCGAGCTCCTCAGCAGTCTGGGCCATCGTGAGATCACAATTGGTATCGAGGAGCGCCTCCCAAAGGAGATCCTCGAAATTCGGACCGGCGGGTCCGAGACGGAGCTGCTTGCCCCACCGCGCGCCGCGCACGACATGCGGTGCTTGGCTCATCGACTCGGCCCCACCCGTCAGGCAGACATCGGCCTCACCGAGGACGATTTCCTTCGCACCCTGAACGATGGCCTCGAATCCCGATCCGCAAAGCCGATTGACGGTGAGAGCACCGGACTCCTGGGGAACGCCACTCCGAAGCGCCACATGCCGCGCTAGGTAGATCGAGTCTGATGACGTCTGGAGGGCGTTACCGATAAACGTGTGATCCACCTTGTCGGCTGTGATACCCGCAGCCTCGATAGCCGCCGTACTCGCGAAGACGCCCAGGTCCGAGGCCGTGAAGCCTTTGAGTGTCCCTCCGAAGGTACCGAATCCAGTCCGTTTTCCAGACAGAATGACGACGTCGCGCGGATGTCCCTGCGTAGCCATGAAGCCTCGACCGAGAAGTGTTGTTGTTGGGGGACAAAGGCTACCCCCAGAAGAGTCACCGGTTCACCCACCCCACAGCCGTAATCTCGCACGATCCGGGGCTAGGTGAACCTGGCCTCAAGCGGCTTGTCGAGGTGCTGCATGAAGGCCTTTTTGTTGTTGGCATTCATGTAGGTTCCCGCGGGCGCAATCTTGCCCGGCATCCGACCGACATTGGTCAGAATCTGACCGATCGTGCGCCCTTCACTCATCGGGTCGGTCGCCGTCAGCCATGAGCGGCGTAGGCCGCCTCAAGATGCTGCAATATCCAGGTGCCGGCCTGCTCGGTCGACAGTTTGCCATCAAGATCGGGCGTGGTATTCCCCGTCGAGAACGCTGCGACGACAGCATCCTCGATCCTTTCCGCTGCGGTGCGGTACCCGAAGTGATCGAACATGAGGCCGATACACCTGATGGCTGCGATCGGATTAGCTTGTCCCATGCCTGCGATATCGGGTGCCGAACCATGGACTGGCTCGAACAGCGCGTTCTGGCCGGGATGAATATTCGCCGACGGCGCCATCCCCAATCCCCCAGTGATCTCTGCAGCGAGATCACTGATGATGTCTCCGAAAAGATTGGACGCGACGATTACCTGGTAACGCTCCGGACGTCGTACGAGATCCATGGCCATCGCATCGACGTACATGGCGTCCGTCTCTATGTCCGGGTACTCGGAGGCGACCTCAGCGAAGACTCGACGCCAGAGTCCACCCACATACCGCATGACGTTCGACTTGTCGACGAGCGTGACCTTGTCCCTGTCCCTCGTCGAGGCAAACTCGAAGGCCGCCCGGACAATCCGCTCGACCCCCTTTCGAGTGGCAATGTTCTCCTCGAGGGCGATCTCGTCAGGACTGTCCATCTTGAAGTTCCCGCCCATTCCCGTGTACTCACCTTCGGTATTCTCACGGAAGATGTCGAGCCTCAGCGACGACGTGTCGCGAAGCGGCGAAAGCTCCGGAGAAAAAAGCACGCACGGTCGATAGTTCACATAAAGATCTAGCCTGAAGCGCATTCCGAGGAGAATGTCCTTGGCGTGCTGATTGCTCGGCACACGCGGGTCACCGAGCGCTCCGAGCAGCACAGCATCGTGATCTTCGTCGAGCGAACGGAATTCCTCATCAGTGATGGTGATGCCATCACGGAGGAAACGGTCAGCACCAAGATCCCAGTCCGTAATCTCGACAGGTAGTGCCTCGGCACTGGCAACGAACTCGAGGATTCGCCGGGCTTCCCGGACGACCTCGATCCCAATGCCATCTCCGGGGATAAGCGCGATGCGGGGCATGTTTCGGCGTGAGGGTCAGCGTGCGAAGGAAGGCAGGAAAGCGTTGGCCAGACTAAGGATAACCGAGATGAGGCGCCAGCAAGCCTACCTTCCCTCGGGCGATGCTACCACGATTTCTCCTAGCCCGTTCGCGCGATTCCCCTGAAGCAGGTATGGGTACCGGCCCACAGGCGCGTTGGCGAAAGAAAGGACGAAGCGACTGCCCTCCTCAAGCAGGGGAGGCGATACGGTCTGGCCTGTCCGCTCGAGGAAGGTGCGAGCGTCCGGGGCCATCGCCTCCACGTCGAATCGGACCTCGTGAACGAACCAGTCCGTGGACACTAGCTGAACGAGTTCACCTGCTGAGACTGTCACTGAGGCTGGATCAGAGCGCTCGCTCACCCCCGTCGAGATCTGAACCGTGTGGATTCGATCATCCTCGGTCAGGCCCAGTTTGGCCTGCAGCTGAGCATCCGGAATTAGGGTGGGGTCAACCGGCTCGCAACCGGTGGTGGAAAGAGAGGCTATCGCAGCGACGACGAGCGCCCTCCACTGCACAGGGCCTCGGGCACTGCGAAGGAGGGCAGATGGACCCTCAGTCAATCGCTCGCCTCAGAACCGCAGGACGCGCAGAAGCGCCATCCGGGCCCGAGTTCTGCTCCACAGGACCCACATGGAACCAACCGAAGATCCGTTCCGCAGAACGGGCAATAGTTGAGGGTGTCCGGGTTGGGAAGGTCGGAGTGGCACCATTTGCAGGCATCACCGTCGGTCGTGGCCGTGGGAGGGACCGAGATCTCCTCGCTCATCGTCGGGGTAGCTGCAGCTTCCTCGACGAACTCCGAGGCAAGCGGCTGACGATGTGCCGAGGAATCCGGTACACTTGCCACGACTTCCGTCGCAGGTGGGTCTGGAGTGGCAGCGACCGGTGACGGGACATTCTCAAGCACGACCTCGGTCGGGTCCGCGAAGATGTCGACCCGGGGGGCCTCGACGCCGAGATCGGATCCGGTAGTAACCCCACCGGCAGGCGCCAGGTCGTTCATCGTGACTGGATCTTCTGCGTCCAGTTGTGTCGCGAGGTCAGGGAGTTGGCCCATTGCCGCTGCCGAAAGGTCCAGGTACGCCTGATTGAGCCGAACCTCCACGGCTGCGAATTCCCGATACAGGCCGGTGTTTGGATTACTGGTCTTGAGCTCAGCCTTCAGAAGCTTGAGCGCAGGCTCCGAGTCAAGGATCAGGTACCCGCCCCTTCCCGCCAATAGACGGATGAGCGCGTCTTCATAGTCGCCGTTCATCGCGACGCCGATCCGGTCTCGATGAGAGCCGTACGGCAACAGATTCTGATAGATCTCCGCTACGGTGAACGCGGAGGTCAGATACTCAGGTCGCTGAGTCTGGATCTCCTCAATGAGAGCGCGGTAAAACCTCTCCAAGACCGCTTCGGACACGGGCCTACTCCTCCACTTCCAGACGAATCAACCCAGCTTCAACCGCGGCACGTAAAAACGTGCGCGGGTCCATAAACGGTACCTCGACGCCATGCTGTTCGTGCCACCGCTCGGCCAGACGCCGCATGTACTGTGGCAGCGTCTCGTGCGAGAAACCGGCCTGGTCTCTCATCTGCCGAACGATGTCTCGCCAGCTACCTCTAAGGACATGGCCGTCGGAGAGTCTGATGACGCGCACACCCTCGCCGTCGGTAGAGCCTTCGAACAGCTCCAGCTGACTGGGATCGTAGTAGTGCACCGGATCCGTCGCACCCATGCTCGCTTCGACGTCGGCGAGAAGACGATCGATTGGGTCCTCGAGCTCTTCAAGTTCTCCTAGCCGCTGCTCCCACGGAGCCAGTCGGGAGTCACCCGACTCGAGGTGCCACAGCGTTCGCTTCAACTCCATGAGCCGCCACACCGCAAGTGGGTCCCAATGCCCTTGGGGCGGTACTCGCTCCAGCTCCCGCAAAGACCCCTCCCAATCGCCGCGGTCATACAGGAGATGACCGAGGTACACACGAGCTTCATGGAGGTCTGCGTCGAGTCGCAGAGCACGGCGGATCTGCCGACCCGCTCCGACATCATCACCAAGCCTGTGGAGCGCATAGCCGAGGGCCGCCGCGGCTTCGGCACTGTCGGGACGCCCAGCCGCCGCCTTCGCAAACACATCCCGGCATTCGCCGTACATGGCTGCCCGATACAGCGCCCGTCCCATGGTCAGCATGAGCTCGATGTCGTCATCGAATCCGAGCGCAGCAACCTCATTGAAGAGGCGCAACGCCTCCGCTCTTTCTCCGAAAAGGAGAAGGGTTTCGCCGAGCCCCACCAGAGCGTCTTCATGCGAGGGATCAAGCACCGCCGCACGCTCGAACGCGTGGCGAGCCCAAGCATATTCCTCCCGGACCAATCGTGCATACCCAAGGCCGACGTAGAGTTCTACGGCGTTAGGATGCGCGCTGAGACCCTCTTTCAACATCTTGAGGGCCCCATCATAGTCGCCGTCATTGTAGAGCTTGTGCGCCTGCTCGTCGTATTCCTCTGAACTGAGGAACCCTTCGGGCATGTGGTTAAGCTCCCTCGTCGACCACAGGGTCGGACTCAATGGTGTGAATGCCTCCCAAGTTAATGCGCGAATTCAGGCGGTACCACCCTGATTCAGACCGGGAGAATGCGCGATCAGACCTTCGCGAAAGGAATCCCGCAGCTTCCGCAAACGATCTCTTTGCCGGCCCGCTTGAGAGACGTTTCAGGGCCATGCCGAGGGCATTCCATCTCCTCGCCAGCGGCGAGAGCATCCTTGACGGTCTTACGCTCGGTACGCGTCGCCTTGGGAATCGGTAATTCGTAGCGCAACGAAGAGACGCTGCACTCAAAAATGCCCATCGCAGAGCCACCCTCGAGCGAACGAACTCCAAGCAAAATCAGAAAGCCCCCGTTTGGAGACTCCATCTGATTACCTGCGTAATACAGCTTAAGCAGCTGCCGCGTGTTCCCCAGCTGCAGTACGTCTCCCAAGTTCACCCCCCCTGTTCACCGTCAGACTGTGGCGTGCGCTACACACACCGAAAAACCCGTGGAACCCCTGATAAAAAGTGGGCGCAATTATAGAGGGATGGATCCCGTTCCGCTACCCACATGCCATGTCGCCTGGCCAACAAAATTCCTGAAGGCAAAATCACAAAAAAACGGAGGCCGGGGCGCTGTGCGCCCCGCCTCCGGTGTGCCTGCCGAAGCATGCCCGATCAAGCGACCGCGGCATCCTCCATCGACTTCGAGGCACTAGCCGAACCGTGTGCGATGGCCGGCTTGCAAAAACGAATGCCGATCTGGTGAAGATTTTTAAGATCCGCATCGCCCAAATCGGGATAACGCTCCCCAATGTAGTCGATGGTCTCGTCCATCCAGTGCTTCTGATCTTCGACTTCCGCCCGAAGAACTCCACAGCGATGCACGTGACTGAACAGCTCGTCACGGGCTCGATCAAGCAGCTTCTCGTGGGACAAATCACCCTCCATTCATCGTATTGGCACAAGCACGCCTTCAGCGCACCGGGTCGTGATCTTAGCTTCAGCGGTATAACGTAACCTTGAATCGAATTCAGATATACTGGAGTCGTGGTGGTACGCTCCGAAGGTCCAGACGCGGTCGAGCTTGAGGTATTCAGACACCTCTTCACAGCCTTGGCGGAGGAGATGGGAGCTGCCCTAAAACGTGCTTCCTTCTCTCCGAACATCAAGGAACGCAGAGACTACTCGTGCGCGCTGTTCAGCCCGACGGGCGAAGCGGTCTCGCTTGGAGATCACATGCCGGTGCACCTGGGGGCGATGCCCATGAGTGTGGAGGCAGCTCTGTCCGAGCTTGGCACGCTCAACCCAGGCGATGTCGTGATTCTGAACGACCCCTTTCGAGGCGGCACACACCTTCCCGACATCACGCTCATTTCGGCGGTCCACGACGATGCCGAGGCATTGCTGGGTTACGTGGCGTCGCGGGCACACCACAGCGACGTCGGCGGATCGACTCCGGGCTCAATGCCGCTCGCCCGAGAGATCTTCGAGGAAGGCCTGCGCATTCCTCCCGTGTTGCTGTACAGGAAACACACCCGAAACGACGCCCTCTGGCTGACCCTCCTCGCAAACGTCCGCACACCGGTTGAGCGGGCCGGAGATCTCGACGCACAGCTCGCCGCACTTCATACCGGCTCGACCCGCCTGCTCGAGATCGCCGCGAGGCGGGGCGCACAAGCGACGCTCGCCGCAATGGATGCACTGATCGCATATGCAGATCGTCTCGTCGCGGCAGGTCTCTCCGAAATTCCAGACGGGGTCTATGTCGGGAAGGACTCCATTGAGGATGACGGATTCGGTTCGGGGCCGGTCCCGATCATTGCCACCATGACACTGAAGGCTGACCGGCTCACGATTGACTTCGCGGGCACCTCACCTCAAGTCCCGGGTGGAGTAAACGCCGTCGCGGCAATCACCTCGTCGGCCACGAGGTACGTGGTGCGCTGCGTCGTAGAGGCACTCCTTGGCGAGCCTCTACCGGCTGGCGGTGGATCGATGTCCGCAGTCGAGCTCGTCCTCCCCGAGCGAAGTCTCGTCAATGCCGGACCGCCTGCCTCGGTGGCTGCTGGAAACGTGGAGACGAGTCAGCGCATAACCGACGTGCTCCTTCGCGCCTTCGGCGAAGCTCTCCCGCATCTGATGCCCGCGCTGTCCCAGGGGACGATGAACAACACAACGGTCGGAGGAACGGACCCGACTACCGACAAGCCCTTCGCCTACTACGAGACGGTAGGTGGTGGCATGGGCGCTGGCCCCTCCGGACATGGCCTCAGCGGCGTTCACGTACACATGTCCAACTCCCTCAACACGCCGATCGAGGCACTGGAGCACGCGTATCCTTTCCGCATCACCGCCTACGGTATTCGTCGCGACTCGGGCGGATCAGGCCTTCACCGGGGTGGCGACGGCCTGAGGCGCGATCTCCAGGTACTCTGCCCGGCGCGAGTGGCCCTGCTTTGCGAACGGCGAATCGTTGGTCCGTCGGGTATGCAGGGCGGCAGCGATGGGGCCACCGGCGAGAACGTCCTGATTCGAGATGGGGTAGAGCAGCATCTCGACGGAAAGACGACCTTTTCTGTCGAAGCCAATGATGTGATCAGTATCCGATCGCCAGGCGGCGGCGGATGGGGCACACCCTCCAGCCCGAACTCATAAAGGACAGGAATGCATCTCCGCTTTTCGGCCGTTTGCGATGACGCTCGGCCCACAACCGAAGGCAAGATCGACATCCACGGCGTGTTCCACGACCTCTCCGCGCCAGGATTCCCCGCGAAACAAGATCGCCTGGTTCTCGTCCTCGTGGTCGAGTGGACTCGTGAGGATCATGGTCGGTACCTCTTCAAGGCAGACCTCGAAGACGATGATGGAGACATCTCGCTAACGGTCGAAGGCGAGACTGAGGTACACCGCCCGGAGGAGGACCAGCCGCCGGCCCGAAGCCAGCTCATCATGCCGATGGAGGGCGTGATCTTTCCGCACGCAGGGCAGTACACCTTTCGGGTAAAGGTGAAGGGCCAGACACTCGAGGGGCCGGGCGTCTATCTGATGGAGGTTCCGGAGGGCCAGGCAACAGCCTGATGTCGGGCAGGGCCTCCCTCGAAGGTCGCATCACAAAGCGTCTGCCCACGGGGTACGAGGACGTACGGTCGGGAACGGGCAGAGCTTGGGTCTGGGGAAATTCCTCCGAATGGTGTACGGCCGTCCTAGCTAAGGGCCGCACGCTGCACGACTGGGCCGTTGATCGGGAAGAGACGATCCCCTACTCCGGCCGGGGGCTAGTCTACTCGGTTCCAGCCGCTGCTTCTGGCCCCACGGCTGCTCCTCGATGGGCCGTCAGGCATTATCGCCGCGGGGGCGCGATGGCCATGCACATGTCGGACCGGTACCTGCGCACTGGCCATCCGCGACCCTTCCGCGAGCTCGAAGCTTCGGTGGTCGCAGGACGCAGAGGGATACCCACGCCGTCCGTCGTGGCCGGAGCAACGTATGCCGACGGCCCCTACTACCGATGCGACCTCGTCACCGAGGTCGTACCTTCAGCCAAAACACTGGCCGACGTGCTTCAGGAAACGGACGGAACGCGGGGATGGCTGGTTGCCATGGCTCGTGCGGGCGGACTGATTCGTCGGCTCGGGAGCGCCGGGATCTTCCACGTTGACCTCAATGCTCGGAACGTCCTGTTGCAAGAGTGGCAAGATAGTTCTCGCCCAGAGGACGACGCAGGCGCCTGGGTGATCGACCTGGACCGTGCCCGCATCTTCTCGCGACAAGCCAAGTCGGCTGCGGAGCGCATGCAGGTTCGGCTCACCCGCTCTATCATAAAAATCGGCACGCCTACCGGGGAGGCGCTTCGGGACTCGGAAATCGAGGCAGCACTCACGACGCGCCTGGAAGAACTGTGAGGGAGTCGGTACCGACCACCACGCTCGGAGATCTGGGACCCGAAGGCTGGACCGGTCCGCCGCCCCGCGAGATCTGTATCGTTATGCTCTCCGCCATCGGAGATGCAGTGCACGTATTGCCGGTTGCCGCTGCGTTGAAACGGCACTGGCCCGACTGCCGGATAACCTGGGTGATACAGCCGATCCCGTACCTGATGGTCCGAGATCACCCAGCGATCGATGATTTCATCGTGTTCAACCGATGCAAGGGGTGGAAAGCCTTGGCTGGCTTCCAGGAGATCCGGCGTGCGATGCGTGGGCGCCACTTCGATCTACTGATCGGACTCCAAGTGTACTTCAAGGCCGGACTGATCACCTGGCTGGCTCCGGCGCGGATCAAGCTCGGATTCGATCGACTCAGGGCGCGAGACGGGCAGTGGCTTTTTACGAATCGTCAAATCTCGGCGAGCGGCCAGCACCACGTGCAGGATCAGTACTTCGAGTTTCTCGAGGCGCTCGGCATCGACCCGCATCCCGTGACCTGGGACATCGACTTCACCACCGAGGAGCGGAACGCGCAGAAAGCGTTCTTCGCTTCGCTGGATCGGCCCGCGTGCGCGGTCGTGGTCGCTACGAGCAAGCTCGAAAAGAACTGGACGGCCGAGGAATACGCGCGCGTACTCGAAGGCATCGAGGATACTCATGGGATGCGACCGGTGATCGTCGGCGGACCTTCGGACTTCGAGCGTCAGATGACGGACGAGGTGATCGCTAGGACCGGCGCCGACGTGAAGGTCGAGCTTGGGAATGACCTCAGGCGACTCATGTGGATCATCGACGGTAGCGCGTTGTTGATCTCACCCGACACAGGCCCCCTGCATATCGGGCGGGCCCTCGGCACACCGACCGTAAGCCTCTTCGGATATACCAACCCGAGACGCTCGGGCCCGTACCGAGCCTTCGAGGACATCGTCGTGGACGGCTATGCCGCATACCCGGGGGAGCCCTATCCACCGATGCCCGAGTACCGCGACGGGATGGAACGGATCACCGTGGACGATGTGTTGGCGAAGGTGTCGTTGGCCATCGACAAATATGTCAGCCCCATGAACATGAAGAGGAACTCCGGCAATGAGTGACACGGCGGGAATTCGCCTCGAGTCCGCCACCCAGACGTTTGCGCAAGCCGCGCCGGACGACAGCCACCGCGCCAGAGTGAACCGCCGCGATTCTGACCGGCGCTGAGGTCATGTCATTGCCCCATGCCGAGAGAGCCGTCTCGTTACCCGCCTCTTTAGCCAAGGCCATCGAAGCAGCTCTCACGGCACGCGGCGCCTAACAGGACGCTGAACCGTACGACCACAAAACCCTCACCTGAACAGCACCGATCCGGAGGGGCCTGAGCTATTCCCAGAACGCTCTCGCTGAGAGGATCGCAAACGCGGCAAGCGCACCCAGGGACGCCTCCCATTCTCGATTGCGCCGATACTGGGGCCACCCGAAGCCCTCCGTCTGCCCTGCCACATCTCCGGGCGGGCAGTAAGGCGTGAACCGTGGGACGAAGCCGGGCACGGCCGATGCGTAGGCGCCGTACTCGGCCGGGAACAGTTCATTAAGGTGCGCCGCCTCACCCGCCATAGTGCGCGTGTAGACCGCCGTGTAGAAGGCGAGAAATATGAGCGGCCAGACCCAGTGACCTCCTGCAACGGCCACTCCGGCGCCAATGAAAAAACTCCCCAGGTAGAGGGGATTCCGCGTGAACGCGTAAGGACCTGACGTGGCCAGTTCCTCGTCTTTGTGGATCGTCCCTGCGGACCAGCCTCGAATGAACAACCCCAGCACGGTTAGTGCTGCCCCGACAACAAGAAGTTCAACCGTCGTCGTCGCAAACAAAAAGAATGGGATGACAATCAGGCGCACCCACTTCAGGCGCATCCGCCGCATGGTTGCGGCCATCTGTTATCGCCGACCCTCTGGCTGTGCCTGAGCCCGCTGCGCCTGGCCATCTGCGGCGGCAGCACGGGAATCCGGGTGCAGCGGCACGCCCTCCTGGACGGACCTTAGGTGCAGCGTCAGCGAACCCGGGAAGTTCGGAATGTCTGACTTCACGTACACGGGAATCCGTCGCTCATCGTCCGTCAGGTGGATCTCCGCACTGCCACCTTCTGCGAAGAGTCCGGAAGACCGGATCTCGGGCGCGACCACGATCGTGTTGTAGCGAACACCTTCCGTTTCCCGCTGGTCTCTCCGGAGGACCCGTACGGTGACCGGGTTCCCGTCGTCTTTGAAGTAGCGGTTGTACGTATACGACTTGCCGACTTCGAGCGGGAGCGTCCGCAAGAAGTAGATGAACGCGATCTCGTCGAGCGGGAGCGCCGAACCGAGGTCACCCGCTTCGTCATTGTCCTGGCGTTCCCACCGCATCCGATCAGGGAAGAACTCCCAGTGTCGGTAGCTCTGGTAGCCCACTTCATCGATGTCGCGGATATACCGCCAGGTCTGGAGCGTGGAGACATCGAACCAGCTCTGGTAGACGTCGTTCACCTTCGCCGGACCCAAGCTTCCCCGAATGGTCATCTCGACCTTATAACTGGGATTGCCGTCGTGGTCCTCGACCCCGGTCACAGCCATGTAACCTTCACCCACACCAAAAATTCCGACCTTCACTTTGTAGACGAGATGCTCACCCGGCCCGAATGGCGCGCGCGCCGCAAAAGGATCCGCTGGCACGTCGGCTTCCGTTGTCACGCCACTCGCGTCACTCAGGCCGTAGGCCGAACGGAGCGAATCAACGACCAGGTCCCGAGGCGTCTGAGCATGCGACGCCATGGGCAGAAAAACGAACCAGGCAGCAGCGACCACAACGGACAGCCCCATCGACGCCAACACGCGGCGGCCGATTAGACCCTGCGGGTTCACGCAGCCTCCGGACCCACTGGCGGCCACTTGGACGCCGGCAACTTGGCCAACTCGAAGAAAGTCTTTAACGGGCGAAAACGGGTCGGGCGCGCCTGTAGATCGTAGCGCCTCCGAAACGGCACCTCTGAGATTCGACGCGCGTAGGGCACAAGCGCCGTGAGGAGCTCGAGGTTGGCAGCCCATCCGTCAGAACGGGTCAACGGATCGGATTCGGTCCGATCCCTCAGGGCCTTCTTCAGCACGATGACACGATACGCGCGCAATCCGCCGAGGGGATCGGCAATCGGGGCACCTGACACAACCTTGTTCAGGAACCGCTTAGAAGCCCAGCGCACAGCGCGCACGGCAGGATCCGGGTCTTCGACACCGGTTCCGTCACCCGCAACGATGTCCACGCCTCCCTCCAGGATCTTCACGAGGGTGACGACATCGTCCGGCGACTCCGAGAAGTCCCCCTGCATGACGACCGCACAGTCACGCTTCGGATACGACGCTTCGTCCCGCACATGGCGGAGAAGCTTTTCGACTGAACGACCGTACCCGATGCGCTTCTCAGAGCTGAGAATCGTGAGCGGGACCGATCGCCGATACCGGTGGAGAACCTCAGCCGTATCATCGCTGGACGCATCGTCATGTACGACGATCCGGTAGTCCCGACCGAATTCGCCGATCGCCTTCCGCGTCTTCCATAGGAGGACGCCGATGGTCTCGGCTTCATTGTGGGTGGGAATGCAGACGTAGATCACGATTCTGGCCGTAGCGTCGAAGAGTGAAGTGTAAAGCATCTTAAACTAGCGCTTCTGTCGCTGTTCCTAAGTCGGACGTGTCTTCCAGCGCTTGTGTTGCCAAAAATATTGCTCGGGAGTCTCGCAAATCGCCTCCTCCAGAACCTCGTGGTAGGCGAGCAACAAGCTCCGTGTATCGGCCTCGAGGTCCCCAGTCACGTCGTACTCCAGCCGCCGAGCCTTGAGGAGATAGGTCTGCCGCCACCCTGGGTCCCGAACCGCGAATCCGACGAAAACAGGAGCCCCCGTCCGAAGCGCGAACACGGCCGGGCCGCGTGCCGTCGCGGCATCGCAGCCGAAGAAGGGAAGGAAGATCCCATCGCGATGCGCGTTCTGATCGCCCAGGAGGGCCGCGACGCGCCCGCGGCCCAAAGATCGCAAGACGCCTTTCGGCGCAGCAGCCATCTCGATCACCCGCATGCCAAGCAACTCACGCGTTGTGAACAGGTCCTGCTCGAAGCGGCGGTTCGCCATCCCTTTTCCGACGACATCGATGGGGAATCCCCTAGCGGCGAGGCCCGCTCCAGCCATCTCCCAGTTCCCCAAGTGGGCGGTCAGAACAATAATGCCCTGCTCTTGGTCAGCCGCCTCCTGGACGACGGACAGGTTGTCGAACCGAATGCGGTCCGCGATCTCCGCACAGGACCACCGGTGCATCCGAAACAGCATGGCGGCCTCGCGGCCGAGGTGCATGTAGCACTGGCGCGCCACCCTCCGGCGCCACGCCAGGGATTCTTCAGGGAACGCAGTTCGCAGATTCTCATCGACCACCCGTCGCCGGATTCGAAGCACCGACCCGGCGAGCCAGCCTGTCACCGCACCGAAGCGGATGGCCATTTCCTCGGGCAGAAACGCCCACTTCGCCCTAAGTAAACGAAAGGCCAGGTGCTCCAATCGATGCCGGAAAGGGACCGTCACCGCGTCAGGAGGCCCGCTCATTCCGCGACTCGCACGTCCTGAAACTGGAGATCATACAACCGCTTGTATCGGCCGCCTTGCGCGATCAGTGTAGCATGATCTCCACGCTCCACGATCTCGCCTCCGTCGAGAAGCAGGATCTGATCGGCCCGCCTCACGGTCGAGAGTCGATGCGCCACGACAAATACGGTGCGCCCCTTGAGAAGGCGTTCGATTGCATCCTGAATCAGCCGTTCCGACTCGGTATCGAGGGCGCTCGTCGCCTCGTCAAAAATGAGGATCGGTGGATCTCGTAGCAGCGCCCGGGCAATCGCGAGCCGTTGGCGTTGCCCTCCCGAGAGCTCGACCCCTCGTTCTCCCACCACGGTCTCGTACCCATCCCCCATCGACGCGATGAATTCGTGTGCGTTGGCGGCACGCGCGGCGGCTTCGACTTGCTCCAGCGTCGCATCCGGTCGGCCGTAAGCGATGTTCGCTCGCACTGTATCGTGAAACAAAATCGTGTCCTGAGATACGATCCCCAACAGACCGCGCAGGTCCGCGACGCGGAGGTCACGAACGTCCCGGCCATCGATGCGAACTGCACCTGACCCGACTTCGAAAAACCGAGCAAGGAGATCGACTATTGTGCTCTTACCCGACCCACTCGGCCCAACCAGCGCGATGACGGACCCTCGCGGCGCAGTGAAGGATACGTCCCTCAGGGCCGGAGCCTCGTCGCGGTACGAGAAGCTCACTGAATCGAACTCGACCGCCTCACCGAATGCTGCGAGCGGGGCGGCATCCACCTTGTCCTGGATCTCGATCGGCGCATCGAGAAATTCAAAGACGCGTTCTGCTGCAACGAGTCCCGGCTGAGCGGTCGCCGGAAACTTCGCAACGTTCTTCACCGGGGCATACAACTTCAGAGATAGGCCAAGGAATCCCACAAAGTGTGCTCCGGAAATTTCTCCACCTACCACTAACCGCGCCCCGTACCAGAGCAGAATCACCGTCCCGGCAGCCGCCAGCATTTCGGTCATCGGTGCGGCAAGCGCGCGGGCAAGCTCGGCCCGCATGAACTGCGAGAAATACTCACGGGTGAGACCGTGGAAGCGCTCCTGCTCTCGCTGCTCAGCAGAGGACGACTTCACCAGACGAATACCCGCCAACGTCTCGAGGATGTGTGAATTCACCTCAGCGCCAAGGTGCAGCACCCGCCGATCTCGACGGCGCAGCACGTTCACGAGCGGGCCCCATACGCCCATCGCAGCGGGGATTACGATGAATGCTGCCACCGTGAGCTTCCACGAGATCAGGAGCATCATGAACAACGCCACGATGAACTCGAAGACGGCGGACACCATCCGAGACATCTCCCGAGTCACCAGCATTCGGAACTGCTCGATTTCCGTCGTGAGGCGACTCACAATCTGCCCCGTCCGGGTGCGGCCAAAAAAAGTCAGGTCGAGTTGCACCATGTGGTCGTACACGGTGTCCCGTAGGTCTCGATTCACCCCCTGCTCCGCTCTAGCAAGCAGGTAGGTGCGACTGAATGCGAAAAGATTTTTGAAAAAAAACACGCCGATGATCAGAACGATAATCTGGCCGATCGCTACGAGCGGGTCGCCCTCGAGATCGACCCACCGATAGACGCTTCCGTCCAGCAGGCGCTGCATCGCGCTTCCGCCTCCTGCCTGGGAGGCGCCGCCACCGATGAAGAGCGCCTCGACGAACGGAATAAGGAGCACATATACGGCCGAGTCGAACACCGCGTAGAGAGCCGCCGCCCCGACCGCGAGCATGACTGTCCGGATCTGGGGCCGCAGAAATGTCAGAATCCGACGGTAGAGCACCACGGCAAGAGTCGTCCGATCGCCGCGGCTACGGCCGCGGTGTAAGGCTGACGACCGGTACAATCATCTCTTCGGGACTGATGCCGCCGTGAAGGAATGAGTTGCGGTACCGCGCTTGGTATTCGCGGAGCTTCGTCGGATACACGAAAAAATAGTCATCCCGCGCCACCAGATAGGACATTCCGAGCCGGCCTGCCGGGAGACGGAGATCCTTCTCGTCACGCGTGGTGAATGCTGTCGCCCCTACCTCGGCGCGAAGGTCCTGTCCGAACTTGTAACGGAGATTGCTGGTCGCGTCCCGTCGCGCGAAGACCGTCGACGGGTGCTGACAAAGAATCGACCCGTGGTCTGTCGTGAGAATGACCTTGTGTCCTCGCCGGGCGGCCTCACGCAACACGTCGAAGGCAGTCGAGCGCTCGAACCAGGCTCTCGTCAGGTCACGCAGCGCGGCTTCGTCGCGGGCGACCTCCATGAGAATCGGAGACTCGGACCGACCATGGGTCATGAGGTCTACGAAGTTGAAGACCAGGGCGATCACGGTGCCCGGTGTCTTGAGCGCAGAGTTCACGCGGCTGCGGACCTGCGCCCCCTGCCGATCAGAAAATATCTTGTCGTAGTGGACGGGCACATCGCGGCCAGTCAGTCGCTTGAGCTGCTCCGTAAGAAGCTCATCCTCGAACGCATTGAGACTCCCTTCATCGTCCGAAGGGTTCCACCACTCGGGGCGCTTCTGCGCGATCTCATCCGGATACTGTCCGCTGAAGATCGCGTTGCGCGCATACGGAGTCGCTGTCGGGAGGATGGAATAGTGATAGGTCTCCTCGATTTCGAAGTACTCCGCGAGGAGCGGTGCCATTGCACGCCACTGATCCAAGCGCATGCAGTCCAGGACGACGAAATAGACAGGGTCCGTGCCGAGACGTGGCACGAGAAATTCACGGACGAGATCGACAGAAAGACGAGGTCGGTCCGCGGAGTCCTGCACCCATTTCGGATACTCCAAAATGACCCACGCTCCAAACTCCCTCCGGAGATCGACGACCATCGAATGAACCGTATCGAGCAGGCCCTGCTCACCAGCCTCCCGCAACCGGAGCTGCCAGTCCACGAGTTCGGTATAAACCTGGGCGAACTCATCTGCGGTCGCCGCGGACTGCGCCTTCTGGGTCAGTGCGCCGAAGCCGGACGCGAAATCCTGCGCCGCGCGTTGCTGACGGATGGAGGAACCTTCGAGAATCCGCGTGACGACTGAGAGGACCTGCCGCGGAGACGTGGGCTTCACGAGATAGTCGTCC
Source organism: Longimicrobiales bacterium (assembly GCA_028823235.1). Classification (NCBI taxonomy): domain Bacteria; kingdom Pseudomonadati; phylum Gemmatimonadota; class Longimicrobiia; order Longimicrobiales; species Longimicrobiales bacterium. The sequence goes on from JAPKBW010000005.1 coordinate 95,727, forward strand.
ACGCGTCGACCGATCGCCTCGGTCATCGTGTGATCCTCTTCCGATTTCGTGACCATTACGACGCGCTGATGCGGGTCCGCGCGGCGCATGATTTGGAGCACCTCAAAACCGCTGCGGCCCGGCATCTGTTCGTCGAGAAGCACGAGGTCGTAGGGCGCTTCGCGGATGAGCTCGAGCGCATCGTCCCCATTCGAGACGGCGTCCACGTGATAGCCGCGCGCCTGAAGGAACAGCAGGTGCGGCTTCAGAAGGTCGATTTCGTCATCGACCCACAGGATGCGCTTCTTTGGACGGACGTTCTGGGGCATGGTGGGAAGCTAAGTGAGGGGTCCCTTGAACAGCACCCGCAGCCGCTTCGACAATTCGTCGCGCACCTCGCGGAACGCCTCGATATCATCGGCTGCACTCCCGACCGCCGCTGCGGGGTCGGGTAGCCTCCAGTGCAGTCGAGAGACCGGTTCCAGCCATACCGGGCAGACTTCCTCTGCGCAAAGTGTGATCACGGCTTCCACGGGGAGCTCGACCTCATCGATCCCAATCGAGCGATGCGAGGAGATGTCGAGTCCGATCTCGGCGAGTGCCTCGATGGCCTGAGGCCGTAGCGCCGTCGGCGCGGATCCCGCCGACGAGATCCGCACGCCCGCCGGGGCGAGTGACCGAGCGAGCCCCTCGGCGAGCTGGCTGCGCGCCGAGTTCGCGACACACAAAAACAGGATATGGCTGGGTGCCAGAGCGCGGAGAAAGGCTGCCTCGAGGAGCCAGGCCGGCGCATCCGGAGAGATCTCAACGTCACCCACGAATCCGCTGTCGACCCCTTGATGGGCCTCCGTCTCTTTCATGACGAGATCGACACCCAGGCGAACCGCAATCTCGCCGATCTCCTCAAGTTGACTCCCATGGCCGACGCTGTCGTGACCAGTCGCAAGCCGCACCTCGACGACTTCGTTCATCTGCCCTCCAATCTGAGTCAAACCATTCTGATCATCGCACCATCACACACCTGCACGCCCACCTAGAATTCTACATGTCGGCCACCTGAGAGGAATCCGATGGGCCAACTCTTCAGCCTGACCTACCCCACCGCCACCGTGCTGATCGCAATCTGCAGCGGTCACCGGTACGGCTTTGACATCATGGACGCCTCGGCGCTTCCCGACGGCACACTGTATCTACTTCTTCCCCGACTGGAACGGCGCGCTGTGTTGGATGCAAAGTGGGACAGCGCGGAGATCGCGATCAAGAAACAGCGTGCGCCAAAGACGGTACTACACGCTGACTCGGCTCGGCGAGGAATCAATTGCCGAGGCGCTCGATCGCCTTCCGACCCTTCCGAGGATCTTCGGCGCCGAAAGTGGGAGGCGGAAGTCACGTACGCGCGGTAATGAATGAGCAGGGTTGCTACTCTCCCTTGGGTGCATGGACGTCGAGTTGGTAGCCGCGGCATTCCTGATGCTGATTCATGACGGCGCTTTTATACAAAATCAGCGCAACTTCTCCGGTCTCCCGTGGACGGTCGCGATCAGCCTCCTACCCGTATCGATTACGGCGTACTGGATTCCAGCAACATTGGCGGCCGGGGTGAATCCATCTTCCGCGCTTCGATCAGAGTAGGTGAAGTCAGGCAGGCTCAGGAAGGTGGCTCGAATCGGCGCTACATCGTGATCCGGTAGGGGAACCACGACGCGACCGGCTTCCCTTCCTGCACCGCAGGACGGAAGATCCATTCTGCGGCCTCGCTGATGAGGCGACGATTGAAGCTCCGATCCCTCGTGGGCGGGTCCAGTCGAGTCGAGTCAGCCACAACTCGTCCAGCCGCGTTCACGAAGACCCACACCTGAACCTCGGTACCACGGAGGCCTCGGTTCGTCGGAGGGATGATCATGCCCCGCGGAGTTGCCGGCTGAAGTCGGAAGAACCCCTCGTCTGTATTCCCGCCATCTCCCTGGCCCGTAGCGTCCCCCAGTCCCGGCTTCTCCAACCGGCCTGGCTGCTCGCCAAGCACCAAGGCCGGGTCAAACTGTTCCTCCTGTTCGAATTCGACAGGATCGATCTCGACCTCCACCGTGATCGGTGCGGGCGGCGGAATGATCGGGCGGACCGGCGGCGTCCGGACATTGATCGCCTGAAGACCCCCGGCTGCAGCACGATTGTCGCCCGTCCGCGGCCCCGCAGCGGCGAAAGGAGAGAGCGGGCTCACGTTCCCTGGCCAGACAAAGAAGATCAGCAAGTGAAATAGAACGGACAGCAGCAGTCCCGCACGCCAGACTTTTCGATCTCGGCGTCGTCGATCTACTGCGCTGATGTCATGCTGAACAATCATGGATCTCCTTGCCCATGATACTACTGAATCGGGGGGCAACGGGTTTCCCTCGAAAGGGCGGCCTCAGGGTTAATTACCTGGGCGGAGCCCTGAGGAGTGCAGGATTTCTTTACGAAGTCAGCTCACTCGACCCCTCGGCCATGCTGACTCCACCGGTGCTGCTCGGTTCTATCGCCAGTCTCAGGACCTATATGCCCACGCGCCGCGCCGCGCTCGTCAATCCGTTCCAAGCACTCCGGGCCGATTAGCGGTTTACTCTCCATGACGGTCCGGTAGATTTCGCAGTACTTTCTCGGCTCGTATCACGCGAGCCGCTGGTTTTTTCTTCCCCGATGCCACACGGCATGGATCACGCCGCAGTCCGCACCCAGCCTAAAGGTTCACGGCCCAGGGCATACTACGAGCTGACAAAGCCGGGTATCGTTGGGTACGTGATGGTCACGGCGGGTGCGAGCGCCTTCGTGGGCACTAACGGTGACCTGAGTCTGGCGACCGCCATTCACACCATTTTCGGCACCGGACTCGCGACAGCGGGCGCACTTTCGCTCAACCAGTACGTAGAGCGGGACGCGGACGCGGTGATGCACCGTACACGCGGCCGGCCCCTGCCGACCGGACGGCTCGAGCCCATGGAAGCGCTCGCGTTCGGCAGCGCCCTGCTGATGGGTGGACTCATCTATCTGGCTCTCTTCCTGGGTGCGCTTCCCGCGCTGCTCACGGCAGCGAGCGCTCTTCTGTATCACGCGGTCTACACGCCGCTCAAGAGCCGGTCCTACATGGCGACGCTGGCCGGCTCGGTGCCGGGCGCGCTCCCGATGCTCATCGGGTGGACAGCCGGAACCGGCACGATCAATCAGGGTGGACTCGCCCTTTTTGCGATCGGATACTTGTGGCAACTACCTCACGTGCTCGGCCTCGCATGGATGCTCCGGGAGGACTACGCGCGCGTCGGCTTTCAGCTCATCCCGCAGGGCGGAGCCCGGTCGATCGGGCTGCAGATGATCGCCGCGACTGGCCTCCTGATCCCTGTAAGCTGGTTGCCGTCTCTGCTCGGCTACACAGGAACTCCATATCTCGTCGGCGCCACGCTGCTCGGAGCAGCCTTTCTGGCGTCCGCGGTGCGGGCGACCATGAACATGACGGAGGAATCGGCGCGGCGCGTCTTCCTGACGTCGCTGCTTTATCATCCGCTCCTGCTCTGCCTGATGGTGTTCGACGCGATGAGGCTGTGACAGTACCGTCTAGCTGACCGCACCATCTGACTCCGCACCAAGAGGATTGATGTGATCTGTCCAAGCGTTCGTCGGCTCTTCATCGCGACACTACTGATCACGGCGTGCGCTGTGACTCCCGGAGCTACCCACGGTCAGGACCTGGACCGGCCCCGAGCACGAGACCTCGGCATCGTCGTAGGGGTCTTCGATCCGGGAACGCACAACGCGATCACCGATGTAGCCGGGGTCCGAGTCGGACACACGACCGTCATCGAAGAGCCAAACGTGCGCACGGGGGTGACCGCCATCCTTCCACACTCGGGCAACGCCTACCTGTCACGCGTTCCCGCAGCAATCCACGTCGGCAACGGGTACGGAAAGCTTCTCGGAGTGACCCAAGTCCGAGAACTCGGAGAAATGGAGACGCCGATTCTGCTCACGTGTACGCTGTGTGTATGGAAGGCAGCGGACGCCATGGTCGAGTGGATGATCGGTCTCGATGGCATGGAAGCGGTCCGTTCTCTGAACGCCCTAGTGGGCGAAACGAACGATGGTGGTCTCAACGACATCCGCCGACGACCCATCACGCCCGAGCATGTTGTCGCAGCGCTCGAGAACGCTTCGGCCGGTCCGGTAGTCGAGGGTGCAATCGGAGCCGGTGCTGGCACGGTCGCGTTCGGCTGGAAAGGTGGGATCGGGACGAGCAGCCGAGTGCTCCCCGAGAGCCTTGGCGGCTATACCATAGGGGTCCTCGTGCAGTCTAATTTCGGCGGCATCCTCCAGATCGATGGAGCGCCGGTCGGTCAGGAACTCGGCCAGTACGCCTTCTCCTCCCAGGTCGGATCTGATGCAGACTATGACCCACGGGCTGATGTGCAGGAGTGGGGTTCGATCATGATGGTCGTAGCCACCGATGCGCCGCTCTCCGACCGCAATCTGGAGCGGGTAGCGCGCAGGGCGGTCATGGGCCTGTCGCGCACCGGCTCTTACGCCAGCAACGGTTCAGGCGACTACGTCATCGCGTTCTCGACCTCCGAAGCCGTCCGAAGGAGTCCTTCCGGGGGAGTGCGGAGCTTCGACTCGGTCTCGAACGGCGGGATGAGCTCTCTCTTTGAAGCGACCATCGAGGCAACGGAAGAAGCGATCTACAACTCGCTCTTCAAGGCGGAGACGGTCACCAGCAACGGGATGACCGTTGAGGCGCTCCCCGTCGAAGCCACCGTTGAGATCCTCAGGCGTTATGGGGTGGTTCGATGAGCCGACCCAGCGACTTCGACTGGTCGGTCCGAGCACACATCTATCGCAGCTTCGCCGAGACGGGTCAGGCACCGGCGATTCCCGAACTCGCCGCGCTGGTCAGTGGCACCGAGCACCAGGTTTATACCTCCCTCGAGGTGCTCTTCGCGGCACACGAAGTCGCGCTAAGACACGATGGCGGAGGCGTCTGGATGGCCAACCCGTTTTCCGGCGTGCCGACGGACTTTGAAGTCGAGACTCCCTCAATGACGTGCTTCTCGCCCTGTGCCTGGGATGCTCTGGGCGTGGGAGCGATTCTCGACACGGACGCCTGGACGCGCACGCACTGCGCCGAGAGCGGGGAGGCCATGGAATTCGGCGTTCGGGAAGGCCAGGTCGCTGGAGACGGAGTGATCCACCTGGTCACCCCGATTGGGCAGGCGTGGAAAGACATCGGCTTCACCTGAAGCCACTACCTCGCCTTCCGGTCGGAAGGGCATGTTGAGCAATGGTTGACCCGCACCGGGCACCCCCGGGGCGCCGTTCTGTCACTCGAGCAGATGTGGGCGCTCGTGCAGCCCTGGTACGCGGGCCGGATATCACCCTCATGGAGAGGCCGCAGCACGGCACACGCGCAGGCGATTCTCGACGGCGTCGGACTCGAAGGGCCCTTCTGGAAGCTCGGATAGTCAGTCCTTTCACCGAATCCACCTCAGGATTCCAGCGCGTACCCCACTCCAGAAGCGAGTACTGACTCGATCTCTTCCCTGGCAAGCCCCGCCTCTTCGAGAACCTCGCGGGTGTGCTCACCGAAGAGCGGCGCGCCACGATCTGAAACGACGGATCGGTCATCGATCTTCACCGGATTCCCGACGGACCGGACCGGACCAAGCCTGCTGTGATCGACCTCCAATACCATGTCACGAGCGAGCGTTTGTGGGTGCTCGAGCATCTCTCCAATCGATGCGATCGGCCCCGCGGGGACTCCGGACTCGGTCAAGCGAGCGAGCCACTCATCAGATTTACGCGCGCGGAATTCCGGCGAAACCTCTTGGATCAGAGCAGGGAGGTTTCGCATCCTGTCCGCGTTGGTGCCGAAGCGTTCGTCCTCGCCGAGGTCAGGGCGGTCGATCGCCGTTGTCAGGCTGCGCCATGTGCCCTCATTGGACGCACCGACATTGATCCAGCCATCGGACGTTTCGAACGCCTGATACGGAGCGGCCAGCGGGTGCGCCGTACCTAACGCACCTGGCGACGTCCCTGACGCGAGCGAAATAGCGCTCTGCCAATACGTGTGCGCGATCCCGGCCTCCAGCAGAGACGTGTCAACAAGGCGCCCCTGCCCCGTCCTTGCACGCTCGAAGAGCGCGGACGCAATTCCAAAGGCAGCAAGAATACCAGCGGTGATGTCCGTGACCGGCGCGCCGACCTTCACGGGGCTCCGCCCACCTCCCTCCCCGGTTACGCTCATCAACCCCGAGTAACCTTGCGCAATCAGGTCGAATCCACCTTGATCGGCCAACGGCCCGGTGCGCCCGAAGCCAGTGATCTGGCCGTAAACGAGCCGTGGATTCGCCGCCGATAGCGTCGCCCAGTCTAGCCCCATCCGCTCCATGGTCCCGACGCGGAAATTCTCGATCACGACATCAGCATCGGCGAGGAGTTTACGGACGATCTCCACGCCCTCCTCGGAGCGCAGATCGAGAGCGATCCCCCGCTTGCCTCGGTTGAGCATCATGAACGCCGCTGACTCTCCGTCCACATCAGGCGGTACGAAACCCCTCGTCCCATCCCCGTTCGGAAGCCGTTCGATCTTGATCACGTCGGCGCCCATGTCGGCGAGCATCAGCCCGCAAACCGGGCCAGCCATGATATGCGCCAGCTCGATGACCCGTACGCCCTGGAGCGGTCCAGTCATCAGATCAATGCCCGCGGAAATCGGGGTCCCGCTTCTCGAGAAAGGCACGCCGCCCTTCGAGGTAATCCTCGGTTTCAAAGGCCTCTTGGGCCTCGTCTCGCTCCGTGTCTCTGACCGGCCGCCGCTCTAGGACCCGGCGAACGAATTTCTTGTGCCAGCGATTCACCAACGGCGCGCCCGTTGCGATGCGAGCGACGAGGCCATATCCGTGCTCGACGACGGCAGCATCAGGATGAACGCGGTTCACCAGACCGCATTGCTGAGCCCGTTCCGCGTTGATGAGATCTCCGGTCAGGAGGATCTCGAGGACGGGAGCCGCTCCGAGGAGTCTCACGAGTGGCTCGAGTTCCTCGTGAGACATCGTGAGCCCGAGGCGATTGATCGGGGCACCAAAAAGGCTGGACTCACCGCAAACGCGAAGATCACAACATGCCGCGATTTCAAGGCCTCCTCCGACGCACAATCCTTCGATGAGCGCGACGGTGGGGTGCCTGCACACCCGAATCGCATACATGGCAGCGGCGATTGCGTCCGAGTAGATCCGTACATCCTCCGGAGTTGAACGCTGTGTATCAAAAGCCCGGATGTCAGAACCGGCCGAAAACGCCCTCCCTCCAGTGCCCCGAACCGCAATGCACCGCACCTCGTCAATCGCCGAGATCTCACGAAAAGCGGCGGCCACAGCTACCCAACCGTCGACGTCAAGAACATTGTGCCGTTCCGGACCATCGAACCGAACGGTCGCGATCGGCGTGTCGACCTCGACGTGAACGAGAGCACTCATCGGTAAAACAGCTCGACCAGCGCCAGCGGGACGATCGGGACGTAGGTGACCAGAAGCAGCATCGCGACGAGTACCGCTACAAAGTACACGTTCACCTTGCTCACCTCCCAGATATCCGCCTTCGCGACCGAACACGCGGTCACAAGAACCGAAGCGACCGGTGGGGTCTGCTGACCAATGCCAAGATTGAGCGTCACGATGAGTCCAAAGTGTACGGGATCGATGCCCGCGGCCTGCACCAGCGGCATCACTATCGGTACTACTAGGATTATCGCTGCGGCCGAGTGAAGAAAGAGTCCGATTACCAGGAAGAAGCCGTTGAGGAGCAACAGAATCGCCCACCGCTCCTGCGTGAACGCCATTATACCCTGCGCGACAGCCTGCGGAACGCGCACTTCGGTCAGGTAATCTCCCAGGAGCGCTGAAGCCGCAACGAGCAGCATGACCACCGCCGTCTGTTGACCACCTTCGAGCATGGCGCGCCGCAGCAGCGGCCAGTCGAGCTCGCGGTACACAAGACCTCCAATTCCGATGCTGGCCACCACTGCCAGACCAGCGCCCTCGGTTGCGGTCACCCAGCCGGAAAAAATCCCACCAAGGATGATGACCGGGAGCAGGAGGGCCCACCCTGCATCTTTGAACGTGTCCCATACCCGCTGAAGCTCGAACGCCTGCTCCCGGGGAAAGTCATGCTTCCGCGCTAGACCGTAGGCGACCAGCATCATGAGTCCACCACCTAGGACACCGGGAACGATTCCCGCAACGAATAGTTCCACGATCGAGGTCCCGGACATCACCCCATAGATGATCATCGGGATCGACGGAGGGATGATGACGGCGAGCGTGGCAGACGACGAAGTCACTGCCGCAGCGAATGCGCGAGAATATCCTTTCTTCTCCATCGCAGGGATCAGAATCGAACCCAGCGCCGCGACGTCGGCGACAGCTGACCCAGAAATTTCAGCAAAGAAAAGTGACGCACTGATCGTCACCATTGCGAGTCCGCCTCGAATGAAGCCAACCATGGCAGAGGCGAACGCGATGAGGCGACGACTGATCCCCGACGCGTTCATGATGGCGCCTGCCAGGATGAAGAGCGGGATCGCGATGAGCGGGAACGACGTCGCACCGTCGAACATCACAAGAGCCGCGTTGGGCAGGGATCCAACTCCGCCTGGACCGGTCAGCATCGCGACGATCGCGACGACCCCTAGAGAGACGGCAATCGGCACTCCGATCAGGACGAGTGCGAAGAGGAGAAGTCCGATCGCGAGAAGGCTCATCGTGCGCCCTCCTCTTCCTCTGCAGTCGGGTCCGTGTGAGCCAGCGCCTCCTCCGGGGAGTCCGCATCAGGCCCCGCAAGCACCTCGGGTAGAGAGAGGAGCTGAGCGATGATGAATAGAATCGCTCCGATCGGGATTACCGACTGAACAAGAGAGGCAGGAACAGCCGGCAGTGACACGAGTGTGGTGCCCCCGAGCACGGAGAGCACTCTCAGGCCGGCCCAAGCCAGAACACCGAAAAAGGCGATAGTGCAGAACTCACCGACGAGGACCAACGCGGTCCGCGCCTTGCCCGAAAGGCGATCCACCAGAGTCGGCATGCCGATATGGGCCCTGTGCAGCGCAGCCAGTGCCGCTCCGTAGTACGTGAGCCACGCGAGCAGAATAGACGCTATCTCGTCATACCAGATGAGAGATGCGCCAGCCTTCCGGAAGACGATTCCGACCACGACGACCACGGCCAGAGTGATCATCAAGGCGAGCACAACGTACTCGAGCCCCGTTTGGAGCCCCGACCGAATGCGACTCCTCAGCGTGAGCCCGCCTGCATCGCGCGTTCGACTCGAGCTTCACCACCCTCGACCGCAGCGGCATACTCGTCGTACATCGAAGCACTGGCCTCAAGGAACGCACCCTGCGGTGGATCATTCACCGCGACACCTGCCTCCCTGATCTGATCGAGCAGCTCGGAGTCGAGCCGTGCAGCAGTCTCATGTACGAACGTCTGCGAGGCTCGCGCCTCTTCTTCTAGAATCGCGCGAATCTCAGGTGGCAGGCCATCCCAGCGAGCAGGAGACGTCACGACATAAGCCGGTGTATACACGTGGCCAGTGAGGGACAGGTACTCCTGCACCTCGTACAGTTTCGAACCCCAGATCTGTGCTAGCGGATTCTCCTGCCCATCGATAACACCGGTCTGCAGCCCGATGAACACCTCGGAAAGCGCCATAGGTGTGGGGTTCGCACCTAGCGCTTGGAAGAGCTTCAGGCGCCATACGCCGCTCGGGGTCCGAAGCTTCACACCGTCCAGATCGGCCGGCGTCTCGATTGGCTGCCTGTTGTTGGTCACATGGCGGAAGCCGTTCTCCCAGATCGAAATGATCCGGTACCCGGCAGCCTCCGCGAGCGGGACGAGATCAGGCCAGACGACATCCTCTTCAATCGCCCGCATGTGGGCCCGGTCGCGCACGAGATAGGGCATTTCAAACAGGCCAAATTCGTCGACCTGTGACGACATGATCGTCGAGGGCAATGCGAAATCGACGGTACCGAGCTTGATCTTCTGCAAGAGAAGTTCGTCCCCACCAAGCTGACTCGAGCCGTAAGTGATGACCTCCCAACCTTCGGGGAGTCTCTCGTTGGCACGGCGCGCGAACTCGTCGGCAGAAAGCGCGAAGAGAGAGCCAGGCTCGCCAACGTGCCCGAACTTCAGCTCTCGCGGAGTTGTCGCGTCCTGGGCACATCCTGTAGTGACCAGCATGGCGGTAAGAGCGAGTGCGGACAATCGGAAGGAGACTTGAGATCTCGTATTCATGATGCTTCCTCGGCAAGGACCGCCATGGCGGCTGCGACACCGCCCGCAGTATGAGGGATTCCAGCAAGTCCGAGTCCCATTTCAACACCAGCGAGTGTGCCCATCAGAGCCAAGGCATTCAGATCACCGAGATGTCCGATCCGGAATACACGCCCTTTCCATTCCCCTAGTCCGGTACCCAAAGACATGTCGAAACGCTCGAGGATGAGCGCGCGCAGAGCATCAGCGTCATGTCCGTCCGGCATGATGACAGCCGTGGCAGCCTGGCTCGCCTCGGACGCTACTGTGGATACAGTGTCGAAGCCCCATGTCGCAACAGCCGCCCGGACGGCTGAGCCGAAGCGCCGATGCCGGGCGAATACGTTGTCCATTCCCTCTTCGCGCAGCATCGCGAAGGCTTCCTCCAGTCCATAGAGGAGGTTCGTCGCCGGGGTATAGGGAAACGAGCCCTTGGCATTGGCTGCCCGTTGGTCATCCCAGTCCCAGTACGATCGCGGGATTGTGGCCGACTCATGCGCCGCTATCGCCCTTGGGCCAGCCGCCATCACTGCCAGGCCGGGCGGGAGCGTGAGTCCCTTCTGCGAACCCGACACGGTGACATCGAGGCCCCACTCGTCGTGACGAAGATCGGTCACCGCGAGGGAGGACACAGCATCAATGAAGAGAAGCGCCGGGTGCCCGGATGCCTGCATCGCTGCTGCGATCGCCTTGATGTTGGTGGTGACTCCGGTCGACGTCTCGTTGTGAACGATCATGACGGCCTTTATCGCTTGATTGCCGTCGTCGGACAGCAACTTCGTCACCGCGTCCGGGGTGACGCCCTGACGTCCGTCCCACGATTGAAGTCTCACGTCCAACCCGAACCGGACCGCCACTTGAGCCCAACTTTGAGCGAAGAAACCCTGCTCGAAGGCGACCACCGTATCCCCGGAGGAGAGCGTGTTCACGATAGCAGCTTCCCAGGCGCCACTCCCCGATGCCGGATAGATGAAGACATCGTCGGTCGTGCCGCAAATCCACCGCAGATCTGCGAGCAATCGATGCGTGAGGGCCTCGAACTCCGGCCCCCGATGATCGATGGTAGGCTTGGACATCGCCCGAAGAACACGCTCGGGTGTATTCGTCGGGCCGGGAAGCTGAAGAAAGTGTCGACCGCTTTGGTAGCTCAAAGTGGTTCTCGTTCGGGTGCGACGGGAGGCGACAAACCATAGATTGGCGCCACGGGGAAGGGGCCAACATAAGTGCTCCGGGACCCCCAGACACCCGCTTAACCCCTGATTCGCTTGAGAGTCTTATAGAATGGCTGATGCGAAGGTAGCTCCGGGAGATCCAGCGCTGGAGCGCGCCCTGAGGACGGCGATCAAAGGGGACGTTTCCTTCGACGCGTTCACCCGGGGCCTCTACTCGACCGACGCCTCTCACTATCAGATCGAGCCTCTCGGAGTTGTCTTTCCCGAGACCACCGCGGATGTGCAGGCGATCCTCGAAATCGCTCGGGAACGGGACGTTCCCGTTCTCCCGAGAGGTGGGGGGACATCGCAATGCGGACAGACTATCGGCCGGGCGGTCATTCTCGACACAAGTCGCCATCTGAGGCACATCAGTGATCTCGAGTTCATGCAGCTCGGCCCCGACCGAGGCGACAACCCCCAGCACATCTGTGTCGAACCAGGCATCACGCTCGATACTCTGAACCAGTCCCTTGAGGCTACAGGCCTCTGGTTTCCAGTGGATCCGTCGACCGGCAGCCGGGCCACCCTCGGTGGAATGGCCGGCAACAACAGTGCGGGGGCACGCTCGCTTCAGTACGGGATGATGGTCGACAACGTCTCGGCGGTCGAGGTCATACTCGCTGACGGTCGAACATTTTGGGTCGGAGAAGGCGGGACCGAAGGCTCCGACATGCCGAGTGAGCTCGCAGTACTTCGCGCGCTGCATACGAGAGAGGCCAAAGAGATCGCGGCACGGGCGCCCCGCACCATGCGGAACGTCGCCGGCTACAATCTCGAAAGGCTGGACCCAGCAGCAGAAAATATCGCCCGCCTCCTCATCGGCTCGGAGGGAACGCTTGGCTTCTTCTCAGAGCTACGCCTGCGACTCGCGAAACAACCGACAGCCCGCGTGTTGGGAATCTGTCATTTTCCCACGCTGGTCACTGCCCTAGATGCCGTCCAACATCTGGTCCAGATCGAGCCGAGCGCCGTCGAGCTGGTCGACAGCAACGTACTCCGACTCGCTGCTGAGCGGCCGGAGTTTCGCGATACCATGTCCACGTTCGTGCGGGGCGAGCCCGGCGCCCTGCTCCTCGTGGAGTTCGCGACGACGGAGGAGGGAGCGGAGTCGACATTTCTGATACCGAAGCTCACCGAGCTGGCTACCCTTTTGGGCGATCTCGGCTTCCCCGACAGCGTCGAGTCCGCAATCACGCCCGAAGGTCAGGGCGCTGTCTGGGCACTCCGAAAAGCCGGCCTCAATATCGTCATGTCGATGGCAGGGCCGAGGAAGCCCATCTCCTTCATCGAGGACTGCGCGGTGCCCTTGGAGCACCTAGCTGCATACGCGGAGCAGGTGAGTGAGATTTTCGCTCGTCATGACACAGACGGGACCTGGTACGCCCATGCCTCGGTCGGATGTCTACACGTACGCCCGGCATTGAACCTCAGGGATCCTGATGACGTGGCCCTCGTGCGACAGATCGCCAACGAGACACACGAAGTCGTCCGCACATTCGGAGGGACCCACTCGGGCGAGCACGGAGACGGCATCCTGCGCTCTGAATTTTTGGAGACGATGCTCGGCCGGCGCATGACCGAGGCCTTCAGGGAAGTGAAAGAGACGTTCGACCCCAACGGGATGATGAACCCTGGCAAGATCGTGGATCCGCCCAGAATGGATGACCGATCGCTCTTCCGTTATCCGCCCGGGTACGCTGCGAAGGAGCTGCCTGTCGTCCTCGACTGGTCAGCGAAGGGGGGGCTTCTTTCCGCGGTCGAAAGCTGCAACAACAACGGTGCGTGCCGAAAATTCGAAGCCGGTGTCATGTGTCCGTCTTTTCGCGCGACGCGCGACGAGCGACACAGCACCAGAGGCAGAGCGAATGCGCTGCGCCTCGCACTGACGAACCAGCTTGGGCCGGAAGGACTCGACTCGCCCGAGATGGCCGAGGCCATGTCGCTCTGCATCTCGTGCAAAGGGTGCAAGCGAGAGTGTCCAACCGGCGTCGATATGGCCCGTATGAAGCTCGAGTGGCAGCACCGCCGGAACGCGCGCGTCGGGATCTCGGCCAGGGATCGCGCGCTGGCATCCCTGCCTCGACTCGCACCGCGCATTCACCGCCTAGGGCCGCTTCTCAACCTTGGAGGACGTGGCCCGTTCAAGCGCCTGGTAGGGCTGGCCGCAAAGCGACCGCTACCCAGGTGGCACAGACGGCCATGGCTGGACGGTGAACTGGGCAGCGGCGAAAAGGTCCACGCAGGCGAGGCCGGGCACACACCCGACGTCGCCGTGTTCGTCGACACTTTTTCGCGCTGGTTTGAGCCGGAGATTCCTAGAGCCGCCTCAGCCGTTCTTGAGGCGGGTTGCTTCAAGGCTACAACTCTAAAGGCCCCTGAGGGCGAGCGACCGCTCTGCTGTGGCCGCACGTACCTCAGCAGCGGGATGCTCGACGAGGCTCGCATCGAAGGCGAACGCCTTCTCGCGGCGGCGCTTCCTTTGGCCGAAGCCGGCGTGCCCATCGTGGGGCTCGAGCCTTCGTGCCTCTACACGCTCCGCGACGAAATTCCGGCACTGATTCCGGGCGCAGCTTCGGACGCAGTCGCCGCAAAAGCAGGATTGCTCGAGGAATTCCTCTCAGAGCAGTGGAGCGCAGGACGAGAGCTGCCACTCGGCGAGAGCACTGAATCCGACATAGCCTTGGTCCACGGGCACTGTCACCAGAAAGCGTTCGGCGGCACTGCAGCCACGATCACGATGCTCGAAAAGATCCCGGGCCTCGATGTACGGAAATTGGACACCGGTTGCTGTGGTATGGCCGGGGCATTCGGCTATCACGCGGAGCATTACGACATGTCGATGCAGATGGGCAGGGAGGGCTTGTTCGGGGAGCTCGACCGCTGGACAGACCACGCCCGGCTCGTCGCGGACGGAACGAGTTGTCGTGCCCAGATCGCGGACGGGACGACCCGCACCGCGGATCACATAGCAGTCGTGCTCGCCGAAGCGCTCGTATCGAGTGATCAGGACTAAGCCCCGTACGATCCGAAGATGAAATCGCCCAGCGACTCGACATCGTCACTCCGGTACAACTCTCGGCAGTGGGCCAGCAGATCATCCCCGGTAACCTCCGCCCATTCCCCCGTGCTCCGCACTCATAGAAGCACCTCGGTCAGCACGTCTAGGACGGCATCGAGTTCACCCATAGTCTTCTCACCCATGTGCCCGATCCGAAACGTCGATGGCTTCAGCTTGCCATAGCCCCCGCCAACGAGCCACCCGCGTTCTACGACGCCACGAGTCACATCAGGGCCAGTGACTCCTTCCGGCGTGCGGATCGTGCTGACCGCAGGCGACCGAAAGGCTGCCGGCGCGACCATCTCGAGACCGACGCCCGCAGTTCTCATCTTGTCGACCCAGGCCGAGGTAGCGTCCGCCATCTCGACATGGCGCGCCCAGCGTGCTGCCATCCCTTCGCTGATCATGCGCGTCAATTGTACCTTGAGCGCATAGAGCACTGAGATGGCAGGCGTCGTAGGTGACTGGTCTTTCCCATGATTTGCGGCGAACAACTCCAGATCGAAGTAGTAGCCACGGTTCGGAGCAACCGCAGCGCGCGCCATCATCCTCTCCGAGGCGACCCCGAAGGAAAGCCCTGGCGGCAATGCGAATGCCTTCTGCGATCCGGTCAGCAGGAAGTCGATACCCCACTCATCCGGTCGGAGCTCAGCCGCACCGAAGCTGGACACGGAGTCGACTAAGACGAGGGTATCGTCGAAGTCACGGACCACTTCCGTCAACGCACGCACGTCGTTGAGCACTCCAGTCGATGTCTCCGAGTGCGCCATGGTCACGGCATCGTAGGATTCGGATTCGAGCGCCGTTCGCACCTGTTCGGGATCGTGCGCCTCCCCCCACGGCACCTCAACGACGCCTACCTCCAAGCCACACGCCCGCGCAATATCCGCAAACCGCTGACTAAACGCTCCGTTCACAAGTGACAGGATCCGGGTCCGTCCGGCATTTCGGACCGCTGCTTCCATGAGTCCAGTCGCCGACGATGTCGAAATGAAGACCGGCCGTTCGGTAACGAAAACAGTCTCCAGTCCCGCCTGAAGGGCACGCATGAAGGCCCGACTCTCGGGCCCTCGGTGGCTCACCATCGGAAGCGTCTGTGCCTGCAGCACGTCTGGATGGACTTCGGTCGGGCCGGGAAGAAAAAAGCGTCCGTACGGTCGTTCGGCGGATCCTGTTGTGGTCTGGCCCAAGTGAGTTTCTCCGGGAGCTTGAGCGATCCCGGAGCCTGATGTCAGGGGGATGCTCCGAGGAACCCCGGAAGTCTAGCAAAAAGTTAGATGTTTCCCAGTGGCGCTCAGTCCCGCCAGGCATCCTTCCAGCGCGTGTAGTGCACAGCCACTACGCCAGCCTTCTCGAGCACGTCGAGCCCCGTAGTGGTCCGATACTTTTCACGGAAGAACACGTGGGAGACGTTCGCCTGAACCATGAGTTTCGCGCACATCACGCAAGGACTCGCCGTAATGAAAGCGACTTTGTCACGGAGTTGACCAGGGGACTTCACGAGGGCGTTCATTTCGGAGTGAATGCAACCACACTTTCCGGCCTCCTCGGAATCACACTGGTTCGGAAAGCCCTTGGCGTTTCCGTTGTAGCCGATCGCCACGACGTTCTCAAGATGCTCGTCGGTAATGACCGTGCCGACCTGAAGTCGCGCACACGTGGAACGCTTCGCCAGCTCTTCGGCCATACGCATGTATACCTCGAACAGAGGCGGCCGATCGATCGTCGATTCGACGTCCACCCCGGCCTCTTGGACCATCAGATTCAGTGGATGTCGATTCTCCGCCACACAATCTTTGGGTATCAACGGTCCTCGCGGGTCTTGCGTGGGATTCCGAAGCTCAGCGCCAACGAAGACCCTGAGCGAACACCTTGGCCTGAAGATACTCCACCGGAGCCCAAGCGTCGGTGAGTGGACGGCCTCCAGACTTGATCGTGGTTTGCCCCCAATCCAGCTCAGGCAGGACTGTGAGGTCGTTCGAAGCCACGACAATGAGATTCTGCGTCGCACCGGGGTCGAGTGCCTCATCGGTCAGGTACAGACGCACGTCGACGAAGGCCTCGTCGAGCGTCGCCCGGAACCGGCTCAGAAATTCCGTGCCCGGGCCCTCCAGCGGCGAGAGGACGTTCGCCATGAAGACACCATCCGGGCTGAGCTCAGCAGACATCGCCTGGAGCGCCTCGCTAGTGACCATGGTCCACGGAACGGTGAGCAGATGATCGAAGACGTCGAGATAGACTAGGCCGTACCCGCCCTCACTCCTACGCAGAAAGACCCGTGCATCTTCGTGTACGACACGTATGCCCTCTGAGACTTCGCCGTACGCGAAGTAGGTGCTGGCAAGTTCGGTCACCGCCGGGTCGATCTCGATGACGTCGACCTTGAGCCGATGATCCCGACTACGAAGAGCGACTGGGAGGGTGAGTGCGGCCCCACCGAGCACCAGCGCTTTGTCTGGGTAAAGAGCCGCTGCATCGAGCAGCAACAGGCTGGCCTGAGCGTAGACATGCGCCGGCGTGCCATCATCATACTCCGCTGACGATGAGCCTCCATTTTGCCAGAGCTCCCGGACGATCTGACCGTCCCCCCAGGGTCTCTCCGTCACGACGACCGAGCTGTATAGCGTCTGCTCGGCGAACAGCGTGTCGGGGGGTGACCCTCCCATCGCGCCCAGGACCGGCATCGCCAACGCCGCGAGTAGAAGTGTCGGGTTCTCCGAGCTACCCAACAGGTGTGCAGTATATAGCGACATGAGGACCAGCGAGCCTGACGTGACGCCGAGAAGCACCGTGAGGGGCATCGCTGGGAGCAATACGAAACCCGTCAGGAATGAGCCGAGAATCGACCCGGCTGTCGCGGCCGCGCTCAGGTCACCGGCCCGTCGACCCACGGCGTCGAGACTCTCCGTGTCTGCCTGAACGAGATACGGCACGACCATGCCAAGGCACAGCACCGATGGGGCGAAAAGCACCAGGGCGCTCGCGACCGCGCCCGGAATGAATCCAAGTAGGTCCCGCGCAACCCACGGTAGCCCTGCCCCAATGATCGGCAGGATCCCCGTAAGGCCAGCTACAACCAGCACTCGGGAAAGTGGGATACGACCCACATCGGCCATACGACCACCCAGATGGCTGCCCACTGCCAACGCCGCGAGGATGACACCGATGACTGCGGTCCAGGGCACGACCGATAGCCCAAACACGGGTGCGATCAGTCGGGCTCCAGCGATCTCGATCGTGAGAACGGCGAAGCCCGACCCGAAGGCGATCGCAAAACTGCCGTAACGCTGCGTCATTGCAGCCCGTATTGGAGGTTCAGTGCTGCGGAGCCGACCGAAGCGACGTGACGAAGATCAGGCCGCGGTCCTGACGATGTCCAGCAGCTCGGTAAGAGTGGTCTTCCCCCGGTCCTTCGCATACCAGCGTCGGATCACCTTGTATCGCTCCGGCGACGGTATCGAAAGTCCTTCGCCCATGGCCCAAGACTGGATCTCGCCCGGTCGCGGACCCCACCACCCAACTTCGTTGAAGTGTTCGTCATATACGATGACGATGGGAATCGACCGGCTGTGTCCGTTCGTCAGATGGGAATCCATCAGATCGAGGTTGTCGTCCCGTCCGAGCACTCGCATGTCCCAACCAGCCTCGGCTGCCAACCTGGCTGCCACGGGCAGCGTGTTCACCGCATCACCGCACCAGTCCTCGGAAAGCGCTGCGAGGTGCCAACCACCGGGCACCAGACGAGCAGCTTGAAGAACGTCCTCGGGGAGGCGTACGCGCTCGGACACTGCATGCCACAGCTCACGGTTCTCGACCACGGTTTCAAGATAACCGTCGAAGGTCAGAGCTCCGTCAAACCTCTCTCTATTCAATGCATTCACCTCATCCGCCGTAGGCCCGACCCACTGACTGAGAGCGCCAGAGCATCGGGATCATGAATATCACTCCTCATCTACCGAATCCGAACGGGTTCCAACGACGCGACCCACACACCACCCGACGGTTATTGGCGGCGGAGACCAGCCTCCCTCCCGGAAATCGAATGAACGAACAGCGAGACCAGACCGAGAAGCGCGTCGTCCACGCGCTCGATTCCACGAACGCAGCCTCCCATATCATGTCTGTGAACTTCGATGAAGACCGGTAGGTCGTCGTCGAAGCAACACGGGGAAAAGTCTCAGAGAAACGCCTGGTCGACATGATCGACAAGAACTGATCGAGGGACCTTGTGGTCGCGTCGGCCGCCGTGACCGGCGTTGGACGGGCTGGGCCCTTCACTCGAATTCGGCAACTCCCAGGAGATGCGCAGCTCTGGCGAAGGAGCTGGATGACCTCGCAGCACGAAAAGACAGATTGCTGGCCGCGGAAAAGAAGACTTTAACACTGATCGAATCAGGAGTTGGATTCAGAGATCGGTGCGTATGACCAACCCCGCCGGGTCGTGCATCAACGGGCGACTCGTAGAGACGGCAATACGAAGGGCTGATACCTCCGCCAATCTCCCTAGGCCGGCTGGTTGGCCTTCTTCGCCGCCTTCCTCCGCTGATTC
Source organism: Longimicrobiales bacterium (assembly GCA_028823235.1). Taxonomy (NCBI): domain Bacteria; kingdom Pseudomonadati; phylum Gemmatimonadota; class Longimicrobiia; order Longimicrobiales; species Longimicrobiales bacterium. Next base: position 114,855 of record JAPKBW010000005.1, read on the forward strand.
GGATCGAGGACACGCTTCCGAAGCCGAATACCATCTGGCGTCACCTCGATCAACTCGTCGTCCTGGATGAACTCCAGGGCGAGTTCCATCGTCATCTGGCGGGGCGGCTCCAGCTTGATGTTTTCGTCGGATGACGTGGTCCTCATGTTCGTGAGCTTCTTTTCCTTGCTCACGTTCACATCCATATCGTCAGCACGTGCGTTCTCTCCAACGATCATTCCGCAGTAACAGTCTACCCCGGGCTTCACGAAGAGCGTGGCGCGCTCCTGAAGGCCAAAGAGTCCAAAGCCCACGGCTTTCCCGTGGCGATCGGCGACCAGCACGCCGCGCGACCGCCCCCGCAGTGGGCCAGCCCATGCACCCCACTCCTGGAAATTGTGATGCAAAATGCCTTCGCCACGCGTGTCGGTCATGAACTCTGATCGGTAGCCGAAGAGCCCACGAGCTGGAATCCTGAAGCGCAGGCGGGTCGTACCCGAGTCACCCATCGGCTTCATTTCCGTCATCGCGCCTTTCCGTGGGCCGAGCTTCTCAATGACGATCCCCACCATCTCCGACGGGACTTCAATGACCGCCTGCTCATAGGGCTCCTGAAGGCCGTCCTCGCCCTTCCGCGTGATCACCCTGGGTCGCGATACCTGAAACTCGAACCCCTCCCGACGCATCGTCTCCATGAGGATGGTCAGGTGAAGCTCCCCACGACCACTGACGGTGAAGGTGTCGGGCAGCTCTGTCCCTTCAACGCGCAGAGACACATTCCGCTCGAGTTCTTTAAACAGCCGCTCTCGCACCTGACGAGTTGTGACGAACTTTCCGACCTGGCCCGCGAACGGTGAATTGTTGACCGTGAAGTCGACGGAAAGTGTCGGCTCTTCGACGGCGATACCCCGCAGTCGCTCACGGTGCTCAGGGTCCGTGATCGTCTTGCCGATCTCGATCCCGTCGAGGCCCGCCATGGCCACGATGTCGCCTGCAGCCGCCTCCTCGACTTCGATCCTGTCGAGTCCCTGGAAGGTGTAGAGCTTCGACACCTTCGAACGCTCAGCAGCAGAGAGGTCCTCGACCATTCCTTCGTCGCCGAGGTCCAGCAGCGTCACGGTATCACCCACGCGCACCATACCACGCTCGATGCGCCCAATGGCGATGCGGCCAACGTAGGGAGAAAAGTCCAGCGTCGAGACGAGCATCTGGAACGTGCCGTCCTGATCGACATCCGGTGGCGAAAAGTACGACACGATCTTGTCGAATAGCGGGCCCAGATCTCCACCTGTCGCTTCCGGGTCCTCAGACGCCCAACCATCCCGCCCGACCGCGTAGAGGAACGGGGCGTCGAGCTGCGCATCCGTCGCTTCCAGATCCATAAACAGCTCGAGCACTTCGTCGTGCACTTCGTGGGGCCGGGCGTCGTGCCGGTCGACCTTGTTGATGACCACCAGCGGGAGGATGCCGAGATCGAGTGCCTTCCGCGTAACGAACCTCGTTTGCGGCATCGGACCCTCGGCGGCATCGACCAACAGAACAACTCCGTCGACCATTCGCAGCACCCGTTCGACCTCGCCACCAAAGTCGGCGTGTCCAGGGGTGTCGACGATATTGATCTTCGTGTCTTTCCAGTGCACCGCCGTGTTCTTGGCGAGGATGGTGATTCCGCGCTCTTTCTCGAGTGGATTGGAGTCCATCACCCGCTCTTCGACCTGCTGGTTTTCACGGAATACGCCGGCCTGACCGAACATCTGGTCTACCAGTGTGGTTTTTCCGTGATCGACGTGCGCGATGATCGCGATGTTGCGAATTGGCATTGGAATATCTGAAAACGCCGGCGTGGGCGCAGGGTTCAATAGACAGCCGTTAAAGCTAACGGAGCGGCGTCAGCCGCTGAACCCGGAGAGGGTGCCGGGACCTGTCCTGTCCGCCGGCCCTAGACGCACGTTTGGCGCCCTGCGACTTCCTACGCACCACCCATGAACGGGATCGAGCGCTTGAGACCCTTCCATGTCTTCTGGAAATCCTCACGAGCTGGATCACCTGCGCTGGGACGACGGAACGCCTCGACAAGGAACGCCATCAAGATGCCCAGCATTGCACCGAGGACGATGCCCAGTGCTGCAGTGAGCACTCGCCCACGCGGATCGTGCCGCGGCGGGAGAAATGGTACTTGAAGGACCGTAATCACCGGCGTGTCGCGCACTTCAGAGATTCGCGCCTGCTCATACGCCTGGATGAGTGTCGCCAAAACCGACGACCGACGGGTCACTTCGCGCATGAGCGCCCCGTGTTGGAACTGGAGCAGCGGAGAATTCTGCCACTGCCGATTCGACTCAAGAAACGCACGCTGAGCGTCCTCCGTAACCTTGAGGGTACCCTCTGCTTCCCTCATCCGCCCCTCGATGAACGTCCGCTCGGACTCGGCGGTCGAGCGACGCGTCTCCTGATTGAAGCGAGCCACCTCGGCGAGAAGCGCTTCGGCGATTGCCTTCGAGAGGTCAGGCCACTCGCTGGTGACGGAGACAGTTACCGTACCGGTTTCACGGCCGGTGGAAACGGAGAGGGCTTCTCCCCTCAACCACTCAAGGGTCTCTTCGTCACGGATCGCCTCGGTATCTGCTTCGATTTCAAGAAGGTCCTTGAGCATCACCGGGCCATGGCCTTCGACCGGATACGGTTCGTTGGCGGCTCGGGCCAAAAGCTCCCGAGAAGTAAGAATCTCCTGGTAGAACGCGGGACTCGCTTCGTTCCCACCGGAAGAACCGGGCACATTTACGCCAAACTGCGACGCGAGCGCCATCATCTGTGAGCCGGAACCGCCCTCCGAGGCCTGTGACCGGAAGGAGGCCGCTGTCGTGAACTGCAGGGGCCGGGACTGCGCCACCGCGATCGCAGCCAACGTCACGAGGAGCGTCGTCCAGATGATGATTCCCCGACGGCGGAGCAGAACTGTCAACACCTCCCAGAGGGAGATTTCGTCGTCGACCGGGCGTCGCGGCGCCGTCGAAGGCGATGTGGCGGGACTCAGATCAGTCATCGATTGTATAGCTCGGAGACGGACTGGAAAGACGCGTCGTCCATCCATCGGACGGCACGGAGTATCGCCGTCGCAAAACCATGCAGCAACCCGGATATCCGCCCCACCATGTCCTTCGTACGCGGATCCTCGAGGAGGGTTCGTCGGTATCCTTCCGCTTCAAGCCATCTGACTGAACAGGAGTCCTCGCGTGCTGATCACCCCACGACCGTCCGCCTCTGCACTCGTGCGCCTCATCCGTAGCGGGTCCTCCGCGCTCGTGGTCGCCGTACTCTCCTCCGCTCCGGCAGTCGTCAGCGCGCAGGTCGCAGCCGCGGAGTACACGGAGGAAGCGCAGGCCCTTCTCGCGAACTCGGCCGTCGCATCTGCTCTTCAGCTAGCGGAAGATCACGATGACTGGGCGCTCCAACGCCTGATCGAACTGACTGAGATCCCAGCCCCGCCGTTCATGGAGATGCTTCGTGGCGAGCGGTTCGCCGAGCTCCTTCTCGAGACGGGCGCGGACTCGGTCTGGACGGATGCCGAGGGCAACGTGATCGGCCTTCGTCGGGGCCGGACTGGTGACCGAACGATCGGGTTCGGGGGTCACCTCGACACCGTCTTCCCGGAAGGGACCGATGTCACGGTACGTCAGGTCGGGGACACGATATTCGCTCCCGGTGTCGGTGACGACACACGAGGGCTCGTGGTCGTCCTGTCGGTCCTCCGGGCGCTAGAGGAAGCGGCGGTTGAAACGGCAGACGATGTCTTGTTCGTCGGGGTGGTCGGCGAGGAGGGGCTCGGCGACCTGAGAGGAATGAAATACCTCTACCGAGACGGCGGTTTGCAGCCTGACGTTTGGATCGAAATCGACGGAGGTGGCCTTGGTCGTCTCGTATCCATGGGACTCGGCTCGGTCCGGTACCGCGTGACCTTCGCCGGCCCCGGCGGGCACTCGTGGGGTGCTTTCGGCACGGCCAATCCCGCACACGCGATGAGTCGGGCGGTTCGCTACTTCCAGGATGTCGCAGAAGAACTCACTCGCTCCGGCCCGAAGACCAGCTACAACGTCGGCCGGATCGGGGGAGGCACCTCGGTCAATTCGGTCCCCTTCGAATCGTGGATGGAGGTCGACATGCGCTCAGAGAGCCCCGCGAGCTTGAGCCGTATCGAAGACGCCTTCCTGGCTGCCATGGACCGGGGCGTTCTTGAAGAGAACGACCTTCGCCGCGAGGGCGAAGCGCTGGAGGTCATCAAGGACAGGATCGGAGATCGCCCGTCTGGAGAACTCGACCCCTCCCTTCCCATCATCCAGAGAGCACTTGCTACCACGGCAGCATTCGGAATTGAGGGGACACTCGCTCGCTCGTCGACCGACTCGAACGTGCCGATCGCACTCGGGATTCCGGCAATCACGCTGGGTCGCGGCGGCGACGGATCGAACGGTCACGCTCCGAACGAGTTCTGGGTGAACCGCGAAGCCTACCTGGCAGTGCAGCGTGCGCTGCTGCTCGTCGTTGCGGAAGCCGGCTTCGCCGGACCGATCAGCTGACGCTCAGTCGCCCAGAACCCATGCACAGATGAGGGGCGCCACGATCGCGGCATCCGAGTTGATCTCAAAAGACGGGGTCGACGGCTCGAGCTTTCCCCACGTGATCTTCTCGTTCGCCGGGGCACCCGAGTAGCCCCCGTATGAAGGCTGGGCATCGGTGATCTGGCAGAAGTAACCCCAGCAGGGCACGTCACGACGCAGGTCCTGGGTAATGCTCGGCACCGCACAGATAGCGAAGTCCCCGGCGATACCGCCGCCGATCTGGAAGAAACCAACCGATGGGTGCGCCCCACCCCCGTGGCTCGCTTCATACCACTCGATGAGCGACTGAAACTGCTCCGTGCCCGATTTGGCGCACGAATGATCCGGGAGTTCCCCCTTTATCACATTCGAAGTGAAAATGTTGCCTGTGGTTGAGTCCTCCCATCCGGGCGAATAAACGGGGATCCCAGCTTCCTTCGCTGCGAGCATCCATGAATTCGCCGGGTCGATCTGATAGTGCTCCGCGAGCGACGGATCGTCGAGCACCTCGAAGAGGAACTCGGACGGCATCTTTCGTTCACCGGAAGCAGCGGCGCGTTTCCAGCAGTCCAGTAGGCGCCCTGCAAGATGGCGCATGACCGTCTCAGGGATGCAGGTGTCTGTTACCCGGTTCATACCGCGCTCAAGCAGTGCCTGCTCGTCGTCTGCCGACAGATCCCGCCACGACGGAATGATCTCATAGTCCCGATTCGCGACGAGATTGAATACGTCTTCTTCCAGATTGGCACCGGTGCACGAGATGGCGTGCACCCGGCCCGCCCGGATCATGCGAGCGAGGGTGATTCCAAATTCTCCTGTCGACATCGCACCGGCCATCGCGACCAGCATCTTGCCTCCGGCATTCACGTGCGATTCGTATGCCTTAGCCGCATCCACGACTTCACGCGCATTGAAATGGAGATAGTTCGTCTCCATGAAGTCACGGATCGCGCCCATCGGTCCCCCAGCGTGGTCGGGTTTTGAGAAGGCAAAAGTCTACCCAACTGCGGAAGGAGCGTCGACCGCAACGCGATATGCCTCTCGCGGTCCACGGCGATACACTTACGAGGTGAACACTCCAACAAACAAAGACGGCATCCGAGTCCGGAACGACAACTCCGTTGTTCGTGTGACGATCGATCGACCCGCCCAGCACAACGCACTTGGCGCGGCACAGGTCGACCGACTTCGTAGCGTTTTCGACGAGATCGAGAATGATCCGTCCGCGCGGGCGCTCGTCCTGACCGGCGCAGGAACAAAAACCTTCTCGTCGGGAGCCTCACTCGACGAGATGACCGACGGGACGATGACTGGCGAGCACTTCGATACGCTTACTGGCCGGCTCGCAAGGCTGCGCGTCCCCACGGTCGCCGCCCTAAGTGGCAGCGTATACGGGGGCGGGGCCGAACTGGCCCTATGCTGCGACTTCCGCGTCGGCGTACAGGGCATGGAACTCAGAGTGCCCGCGGCGAAGCTCGGAGTGTGCTACCCCGTTGGCGGACTGACGCGATACGTCCAGCGATTAGGGCTGCACGCCGCGAGTCGAATCCTGCTCGCAGCCGAGCTTCTGGACGGAGACGAGCTGCTGCGAATCGGGTTCCTGACCGCACTCGTGGAACCCGAGCAACTCGTGGGTTCGGTCGACGCACTTGCGGCCCGACTGGCATCACTCGCACCCTTGGCGGTGCAAACGATGAAGAAAATATTGATCGAGATTGCGGCCGGATCACTCGATCCCGTCGAAGCTCAGCGCGGCATCGATGAGTGCAACCGCTCCAAGCATCTAGCGGAAGGACTCCAGGCATGGCGAGAGAAGCGGGACCCGGATTTCCGATGAAGGAAATCACGGAAACCAAAACGCTCTTCGCAGAACACAACGAAACGTCGACACCTTCATTCCCGCTAGCGGCCTTTCAGTAATACGCGGCCGGGACGCTCTCCGGTGAACGCCCCATCCTGGACGACTGCGACACCATTCACGAAGACATACACCATCCCCTCTGAGTAATGGTGGGGATCCGTGTACTCGGCCACGTCACGGACGGATGCGAGATCGAAGACGACGACATCCGCGGCGGCACCAGCGCGCAATACTCCGCGGTCGGTCATTCCAAACACCGACGCGGGGAGACCTGTCATACTCCGGATTGCCTGTGGTAAGCCGACCGTCCCCTTCTCGTTCACATAGAGTCGAATCTTGCGAGCGAAGGCCCCGTATGTCCGCGGGTGAGGGACGCCTTCTCCTTTCGGCACGAGGCCCCCGTCGGATGACGTCATGGTCCAGGGCTGCTGCATAAGCGTCTCTACATCATCGACATGCATGTTGAACGACACGATGCTCACGCTGCCTCGCTTGATCAGATCGACCGCCGTCGCGATGGGATCTTGGCCGCGTTCAGCAGCGAGGTCGCTCAAGAGTCGGCCCTCTATCGACGGGTCCGGCAGGTAGCGCCGGAACTGAATGCGATCGGCGCCTCCTCGTCGCTCGAGTCCTTCGACCATCCCTTCCCGAATCCGCGACATGATGGCCGGATCAGCCATACGTGCCATGAGCGAATCGCGGCCGCCCGCCTGCGACCATCGGGGGAGCAGGGCCGCCTCGAGGCCGGTCGCAGAAGCCATGTATGGATACTGGTCAGCGAACACCTGCACGCCCTCGGTGCGCGCGCTCTCGACGCGCTGAACGATCGCTGCCCCGTATCCCCAGACGAACGGACCGAGGGCTTTCACATGCGTGAGCACGGCAGGAATTTTTGCGACCCTGCCGACATTGATCACCTCGTCGACCGCAGCGATCAGGCCTACGCTGTAGGTGGACTCGTCCCGGTAGTGACTCGTGTAGGCGCCGCCGAAGGGGGCCACTTCCTTGCCGAGTTCCTCAATCTCTTCAGGGGGCGCATAACTCCCCGGCACATAGAACGTCCCCGACGAAAGCCCCCACGCCCCTTCTGACATGCCGGCACGAACAAGTCCCCTCATGGCATCGAGTTCGGAAGTGGACGCATGCCGATCTGCTGTCCCGATGACGGCACGCCTTACCGACCCATGCGGGACGAGCTGCGCGACGTTGAGCCCCAAGCCGTCGCGAAGGAGCTCGCCACGCTGCTCTGCGAGGTCCACCGCGCCTCCCCCATCCGGGTTGATGAATACGGTCGTCAGGCCCATCGCCAGGAGCGGCTCGCCGTGACTGAGCCCCGATGAGGCGAGCCCTGGGCCGGAGTGCGAGTGCACGTCAATGAACCCCGGCGCCACATATAGTCCGGCCGCGTCGATCACCCGGTCGGCTTCGACCTCTCCAAGATGGCCAACCGCTACGACGCGGTCCCCTTGAATGAGGACGTCTCCGTAGATCCAGGGATTTCCCGACCCGTCAAGGAGGCGGCCGCCTCGGATCAGGACGGACGATTCCTGTGCGGGAATCGTGCCAGGCACCAGAAGACATCCGATTACGAACAGCAGAACGTTGCGGAGCGTCATGTCGCTTCCTTGCGAAGACGTATCACTTTGATAGCACGAAAATAGGGTCGACCCACATCGCAACGAAAGCAGAGGCAGGCCTGATGAAGGACCGGCGAAGCGGAATCAAGCATCCCGGATCTCCTCGACACCGTGGACGCAGCGTTGGGCTCTCAAGGGCTAGACTGCCTCGGCGAGAGGAGGACTGGGGACCTGGCTAAGTTTCGCCGCATCGACTTGGCCAATACGCTGAACCGTCTACGAACCCTCCGTGTAGACTAAGACTTCTTGGGCGAGCGAACGCCCGATAGAGCCCATTTCGGGAGGCATCATGCGCCCTCGTATCGTCCAACTCGTTCCGTTCTGCGTCATCGCCACCATGCTCACGCTTCCGGCGCCCGCAGCGGCCCAGGCCGGCATGGATCTCCAGCCTGTCGCATCCGTTGAGGGCATCGCGGAGTATCAACTCGACAACGGCCTGCGCTTCCTGCTATTCCCGGATCCCAGCCAGCCTCAGATCACGGTCAACATTACCTATCTGGTGGGGTCACGGCACGAGGGTTACGGCGAGACCGGAATGGCTCACTTGCTGGAACATCTACTCTTCCAAGGCACGCCAAATCACCCTGAAATCACTCAGGAGTTGAGTGAGCGTGGTGCGCAGCCGAACGGGACGACGAGTGTCGACCGGACGAATTACTTCGAAGTATTTCCTGCGTCCGAGGACAACCTCGACTGGGCACTCGATCTCGAGTCCGACCGGATGGTGAACTCGTTCGTGTCACAGAGCGATCTCACGTCAGAAATGACCGTCGTCCGAAATGAGATGGAGTCCGGTGAGAATAACCCGGTCGGAATTCTATTCGAGCGCATACTCTCGACGAGCTACCTGTGGCACAACTACTCGCACTCGACGATCGGAGCCCGAGCGGACATAGAGAATGTGCCGATCGAGCGGCTTCAGGCCTTCTACCGGAAGTACTACCAGCCGGACAACGCGCTTCTCGTAGTCGCGGGCGACTTCGATCCTGCGCTCGCGCTCGACCTCGTCGTAGAGAAGTTCGGAGCCATCCCGGCGCCAGACCGCGATATCGACAACGTCCTGTGGCCGACCTACACAAGGGAACCGATCCAGGACGGGGAGCGGTCCGTAACTCTCGAGCGCGTCGGTGAGGTGCCCGCAGCCCTCTCCGTATACCACATCCCGCCTGGCGCCCACGAAGACTACGCGCCGACTGACATCCTGACATTCGTTCTCGGTGATGCTCCATCCGGGCGTCTATACCAGGCGATGGTCGAGACAGGCCTGGCGACACAAGCTGGAACACAGTCTCTCCAGAGAGCGGAGGCTGGATCCATGCTCACGTTCTCCATGCTCTCGGCCGGCGCGGATGTCGACGCCGCCCTGCGCACGATGAACGAGACGGTAGAGGGTGTACTGACGTCGCCGGTGACAGGTGATGAGGTCGAACGTGCGAAGGCCTCCCGGATGAATGACATCAACCGCGCCTTCACGTCATCAGCCGGAATCGCGCTGCAACTTTCCGAGTGGGCCGCGCGTGGAGACTGGCGCCTCTTCTTCCTCCACCGGGACCGCATCGAGGCCGTGACCGCCGACGACGTAAACCGTGTGGCGCAAGCCTACATCAAGCCGTCAAACCGGACGGTCGGTCGCTTCATCCCCACTGCCACTCCTGATCGCGCAGAAATTCCCGACGTCCCGGACGTCGCGGCGATGGTCGCGGGTTATACCGGCCGCGAGGCGGTGGCGCCGGGCGAGCCGTTCGATCCCTCTCCGGCGAATATCGACTCGCGAACGGTTACCTACGAACTACCCAACGGAATGGAGGTCGCTCTCCTGCAGAAAGAGACCCGTGGAGATGTGGCGATGATTCGGATGCGGCTCCATTTCGGAGATGCGGAATCCCTTATGGGCCGAGGCACGGCCGGTGGAATGGCGGGTGCGATGCTGATGCGAGGCACTGTGGCGCGGACGCGTCAGGAGATTCAGGATGAGCTGGATCGCTTGCAGGCGACCGGCGGGGTCGGTGGCACCTCGACGATCGCGAATGCTCAGTTCCAGACCGTGCGCGCCAACGTCACCGACGTGATCCGACTCATGGCAGAGCTAGCTCGTCGGCCGTCCTTCCCAACCTCGGAATTCGACATCATTCGCGAGCAACGGATCGCTGGCCTGGAAGAATCAGGGACCGATCCACAGGTCCTAGCACAGCTGGAACTAGCGCGAATCATGGACCCGCGCCCAACTGGCCACCCGAGCTACACCGAAACAATCGAAGAGGCGGTGGCAGCTCTTCAAGCGACAACCCTCGAGGAAGCTCAGGCCTTTTATCATGATTTCTGGGGGCCACAAAACGGGAAGATCGTACTGGTAGGCGATTTCGACGAAGCCGAGGCACGCCAGGTGATCGATGAGGCGTTCTCCGACTGGGAAAGCCCGCACGCCTTCGAGCGCATAGCGACTCCGTTCGTCGATCCCGATGCTCAGAACATCGAGATAGAGACACCCAACAAGGCCAACGCAATGCTATGGGCGCGCCAGAATTTCGAACTTCGAGAGAGTGATCCCGACTATGGTGCGCTGCTCATGGCTGGAGAAATGATCGGCGGAGGAGTCCTCAACTCTCGGCTCGCGAATCGTATTCGTAACCAGGACGGGCTCAGCTATGGTGTCCAGGCCATGATCTCAGGACACCCCGTCGACGCGGCTGGGCAGTTCATCGCAGTCGCGATCTTCGCGCCGGAAAACGTCGACAAGGTCGAGACCGCGCTAATCGAAGAACTCGAGAAGGTCCTGGCGGACGGATTTACCCAAGAGGAGTTCGACGCCGCGCGACAAGGATGGCTTGAAGGGCGCCAGTTGAGTCGATCACAGGACGGCAATCTGGCCGGAGCACTCGCTCAGAACCTCTACTTCGACCGAACGTTTCAATTCGACCAAGAACTCGAAGATCGGGTGCGCACGATTACTCTGAATGAGGTAAACCAGGCCATCCGTGATCGCCTGGACCTCGAAAAAATGACGATCGTTAAAGGCGGGGACTTCGCGAACAAGCGGGTCACCATCGGGTGAGCAAAGGCCACGAGAGTGCCGACGAGATCCTCGCGGCCGCGCCTGACTCGATCGGTACGATCCCGTCATCACTGACCGGTCTCGCCCACGCGGCACCCACCGGGGACGCGCCCTTTCTCGTGGAGGGGTTACGGGCGCACGCCAACGGGCATCAAAAACGCCCGGCCTCGGACATCTCGATAGACGGAAGGGCCGTGGTCCGCCTCGACAGTGGGCTAGCTACAGCCGTGAACCTGCTCCTCTTCCCCGGCGTCGCCCGGAGGGAGTTCATCGGCAGCAGAGGCCTTGAACAGGAGACGCTACTCGTCGCCCCGACCCTGCCACTGGTAGTGGCGCAGTGGGACAGCGATGCGGACGGGGGGCCGATCCAAGTGACAGTGCTCACCGACCCGATGGGAGGGAATCCGACTCCCGACTGTGTCCAGGATGGCCGCATCATCGTGGCCTCGCTCGACCCAATGCGTCCGGACCCACTGGACCCCACATGGATCGTTGTCTCAGTGGCTCCACGCCCACGAAGAATTATTCAGGGTGACAAGAGCTGGACGTTCCTCATCGATCCACAACCTGGCGAGGCCGTGAGTGTGGCCGTATCTGCCGGGACCTCGGGCGAGGTCCGCACCGCCCTCACCGCTGCAGCCCATGCCCCGGGGCATGCGATACGCGCCGCTCGCGGACCCGAGGAAGGTTTGTACCTCGAGACAGGTGTTGAAGAGATCGACGACGGTATCGCCTGGGCTAGGGCGCGACTAAGACAGATACGCCCCGCCAATGACGTATCAGGAGCGGCCGTCGGGCTCGCTTCCGCTGCGGTTGGCGATCGAAGTACACTCGATCGGCTCCGCGACGACATCGCAGAATCGAGTCCCTGGGCAGTCCTTCTAGCAGCCCAGACCGCCACTTCCTTCGGCGATGCGTCTCCCGCCAGTGCTGCCGCAGATCTCATCCTGCGTGAAATAGAGCGGGGTGCTGTGCCTGATTCGACTCCGATCATGAAGCTATCCATTGGACGGCTCGCAGATGCTCTTCGCTACGCGGCCACGGACTCGACAATCGCAACCCTCCGATCCCTCTCAGCGACCAAGAGATCCGCTGCCCCGCCGGCACCGCAAGCCGAGGGCACATCTGTTGGCGGCCGGACCCTGCCAATGGCGGGACCGCGCCCGCCACTCGTGGAGGCGAGTGTGGAGGCGAGGGAAGCCGGCTGGCTCGGGAGCCTGCTCGACGGCACCCCCCTGAGTACGGGCGTCGCGTCCGTTGCTTCGGGGTCAGATCGGATCCGCCGGATCGCCGAGGAGTTCGTTACAAATCCCGACGAAGCCTGGGTCGCGTGGCGACGCATCCTCACGGAAGGTCTGACATCGGGTCCCGCCGGCCCATGTAGCTGGAGCAATTTGCCCTCTGACCTCCGAGGCCCCGGAGCGGACGAAACCACCGAGCTCATTCTGGCGCTGACGCAGGGGCTTCTCGGACTCACGCCCGACGCACCGGTCGGGCGTCTTCGCCTGGCTCCACGCTTCCCAAATCACGTAACGCGATTCACTGTCGGAGGCATCGTCCTGGGCGACTCCGTCGTGCGACTGGAGTACGTGCGCAATGGGACGCGCCTGCGGTACACCCTGATACCGGAACGTGCCTCCGTCCCCCCTCTGATCATCCTGGAGCCCACGCTGCCAACCGGCATCACAGCCGCCCGCGTCGATGGTGAGCCTGCCGACCTCGTTCAGACTCCCGTCGCCGGGCTCGTCATGGTCTCTGTGCAGCTCCCGCTCGATGCATCGCGGACGCTCGAAATCGACCTGGCTTCCGCCGAAGACGCCTGAGCGGCGCGTACGCACGCGCCGAAAGCTGGCCTGGGGAGTATGTCCGCCCTTCCCTGCGGCGTCAGTCCTCTCCGACGACGATGTAACCCTTCTCGATCAGCAAGTCCTGCATCCGACCTTGCCGCTCGGGTAGAATGGTCTTCGCGATCGCGCGCGCGAACTCAATACGATGAGGCTCGGTCACCTTGTCGAGAATGGCAATCGGTGCGCCGTAGCGAAGCAAAATTCGCTTGGCGTCGATGGCGACGGAATCATCCACGGGGTCGTCACTCACAATTCAGGGAGTATCGAAAGCCGCCAAGGATAACCGGAGTACGGGTCGTGATTCTAGTGGAGGCCGTTAGTAGAACCTCCGTGGTGTCCGAAATCAGTGCAGCACTCCGGGAGGATCATCGCCCTCTCCCGACGATTCAGGACCCAGATTCGGCATCACCAAAGGCCCGTTAAGGTGGAACCGCGGGACCTCGACGCGGAACTGCTCGCCGTTCTGTCGAACGAAGGTGTAGTGACCCTCCATATACCCAACCGGAGACCGCAGCACGCAGTAGCTCTGGTACTCGTGAGACTCGCCAGGCTCAAGCATCGGCTGCTCGCCCACGACACCCTCGCCGTCGACCATGGAGTCATCCCCGACCGAATCGTGGATCTTCCAGTGGCGGAAGAGCAACTGAGCAGGCGCATCGCTCTCGTTCGCCATGTTAATGCGATACGAGAACACGAAGCTCCCACCTAGCGGATGGGAGTCCGCAAGGGAGAAGTCAGGCTGCACCTGAACCCGGATGCCTTCTGTGGCTTTCTCGTAGTTCATGACAAGTCGAGACAGGGTGGATTTGACGACATTTTACACCGCCACGATCTGAAAGTCCCGTGGGGGGCACTCCCGCGCTAGCCCTGCCCCGATCAACTACCGTCGATGACGACCGTGTGCGTGTTTCCAGCAGAGAAGACAAACGCCTCCTCACCGACCTTCGCGCTTAACAGATACGTGTCGCCTTGCGCCATGCAGTCGCAATTCACCCCAAGTGGGTCGTTCGCCCTAGCGAGCGTCTCGGGGGGCTCCCCTCACAAACTGCAAAAGCGGCCACCCGTGTGATCGTAATGAAGACCATGTCCTGCGTTCCCTGCACATGCTCCGCAGTCGTCCGGGGATCAATGTTCGGCTTCGCGATCAGGAAGTCCGGCTGTGCGATCAAGAAGCACAGGGTGAACACGCCAAGGTTGGCCATAAGCAGAAACGTCGACTTCGGAAGGCCCTTGCTAGTGGTATTTTTTTCTCGTCTGGTCTCGCTCAGCGGTGTGGCCGAACACATCTGCAACAACATCAACCGCCTCCTGACCGAGGGTGACTTCCTTTGCGTGGCAAAATTTTGACTGACTCTGGTCACTCGCAACTCGGATCTCACTCCACCGACGCCCGTGACTGAAAGACCGTCATTCACAACAGGGCCGGTCGCTCGACGCAACAGAGGCCCCGCGGTAGTTTTGCATATGACCTCACGCGCACTTTCTCGATCGGTCGAGGACTACCTGAAGGCCATCTATGGCCTGTCAGGCAGCAGCGAATCGGTGTCGACATCGGCCATCGCCGACGCACTGGATATTCAGCCCGCATCAGTCACCGGTATGGTCAAGCGAATGGCTGAGTGGGGGCTACTGGAGCATCTACCCTACAAGGGTGTGGTGCTCACTGAACCGGGCACACGTGAGGCACTGCGAGTCCTTCGACGACACCGGATTCTCGAGACCTATTTGTGTGAACGGCTCGGCTTTTCATGGGCCGATGTACACGACGAGGCAGAGCGCCTCGAGCATGCCGCCTCTGATCACCTCATAGAGCAGATGGCGACTGCGCTCGGCTCACCGAGTCACGATCCGCACGGCTCGCCCATACCCACGCCCGCCGGCGACATCGAAAACACTGTGCTCTCGACCCTCGCTGACGCGAGACCAGGAGCACGGCTCGTGATTCGCTCCGTCCGAGACGAAGACGGCGAAGCGCTACGCTCGATGGCCGAAGAAGGGCTGGTCCCAGGTGCGCACGTCACGGTCGCCAAAGGCACGCCGCTGACCGGCTCGGTCGAGTTCGCGGTCGGAAACGGCAGCGCCGGAAAAGGCTCAGTCTCGAGCGAAGTTGCTCGCCATGTCTACGTCTTGCCCGATCCGCGGTAGTCGATCGAATCGCGCTGGCAGGTCAGGGCTGAGGCACGTGTCCACAGTCATAGAATTCCGTCATCGCATCGTCGGTGATGAGCGTCTGGATGGAGTGCCCGTACGTCGACCCGAAGACACCAGTACCATCCCCTCGAACGCTCGGGACCCGGACCTGGCCCGACGGGTTGAAACTTCCCCCGCGGGCCCAGTTGAAGAAGTTTCGGTCAACAGCGCGGATCGTGATCTGACTCGTAGCCTTGTTCGGGAGACCTCGTTGTAGCCGCGCGGCGAGACCTGCCTGCAGGTCGAAACGATTGAAGATTCCAAATTCGGACGGATAGACGATGGTGGTATCCGAATCTGAAATGGAAAGACCAAGCAGGTACAGCGGATCGTCGTTCATTGCGATCCCTTCGGTAGCAAGCAGCTCCGGAAGACCCCGAATGGCAGTCTCGTTCAGGTAGGCCCATGCTCGCTCGGACCGCGTCCACTCGAGTCGCAACTTGGTGTCAGGCGGAATCCGGCATATCCCCTCGACACCTCGGACCGTAAAGGCGCCTGGAATCTGCGTGACCCCCTCGAGAACGCCACCATCCACGAGCTGAATCGTGAGCTCGAGAATATCCCCCGGAAGGAGCTGCTGGACCTCATCCTCATCCGCCTCGAAGCATGCTCCGGGGGCCGCCTCAGGAGAGGTCTCCACGCATTCGTCGATGTCGTCGTTGGTCAGAGCGAAGACCACTCCGTCGGTCCGCCGGATGGTGACCACAGCATCATCGAGGTCATCTATACCCTGATCCACCTGCCCAACAGTACGGTGAAGGAAAGCTCGGATCTCGTTGTTCGTGGAGTCCGGCATCAGGTTCACGTAGACCTCTGCGATCACCACGTCTTCCACTTCGACGAGGGTCACTTCCTCAAGCTCGCAGCCTCCCGCAGCGACAGCGGCAAGAAACCCGAGTATCCACCTGGAGCGCATCATCGGAAAGAAATCTCCAGGCCGATCGTGGGAAGTACGGGGAACATCGAAATCCCCGAGCGAGTTGGCGGATCGAGGTTGTACTCGTAGAAGTAGAACAGGACGTTCCGCTGGTTATAGGCGTTCACCAGGTTCACGTAGGGCGTCATGGATCCCCAGGATTTCGCAAACGTCCTTCGAAAACTCGCGTCTAGCCGGTGGTAGTTCGGGTAGCGAACTCCATTTCGATCTCCCAACACCACCCCGTAGCCGCCTTGGCCCTCGAGGTCGTCCTCGGAGCCGGTCCAGTCGAGCCCCCCGCCCGCCACGTAGCGCGACGTGTAGTAGGAGTACGACCCGAGAGCTCGGGTGTATGGGATCCCACTACCGAAGTTCCAGCGTAGCCCTCCCTCCCAGCCGAATGGGGCGGGGTAGCGGAGCACGAAGTCGACATCGACGCGCCTGTCGAAGATCGGCGCGAAAGTGATCTCCGGAGCCGGCGTGATCGGAGAGAGCGGGTCAGGAAAGGTCCGCTCAGCCTCCAGATAGGAGACGGCCACCCAGCCGGTCACATCGCCGGTTTCCTTGCGCAGCATGAAGTCCGCACCCCATGACGTGCCGCGACCACTCAGGATGTCATCGAGTTCGTCGTTCGGATTGTCAGCCCAATTCAGCGACACAACGCCATCGAATTTCCGATAATAGCTCTCGACAGACCAGAACCAGTCGATGTCGTGATAGCCTTCCACTCCGAACTGGATCTGATCGGAGACGGTGTGGGGAGCTCGCTCACCGGCGATGACCCAGATGTCGAGGCCAAGTGGAAGTTCCTCGTCACGCAGCGAGTGGATGAACTGCGTGTATCGACCCGCCGCGAGCTTGAAGGCGATGTCACCGTTCTTCACGAATCGCTTCACTGCGAGGCGTGGGGACACCTCGAGGATCGCCTCGCCTGAGCTGGGCTGAAATCCGTCGGCCCGGGCCCCGATCTCGAGCAACCACGCTCTGGGCTTCGTCCACCGTGCCTGCGCGTAAGCGCCATAGAGAGAACCGGTCCCAAGAGCGCCGCCGAACTTCGTCCCTCCTGTAATGAAGCTATTCTCATAGGAGAGTCGCTCGGCAGCGCCTCCAACCTGCACCGCCCAATGGGGCGTAGGTCGGGTGTCGAGATCGACGCGGACCTGGGCCTGCTGGATCTGGCTGCGGAAGTCCGTGTCACCGAAGTCAGGGAAGACGAGGCCGGTCTTAAAACGACTGAAGTTCGTTCGCACATCGAGGGAGCCTCCACCTCTGCGAGGTCGAGTCCATCCGAACCCGATCGCGTCGTTCCCCCAGTCCCAGTCGATCCGGAGCGGGAAGCCAGAGTCGACGCTGGCAAGATCAAAGACGTCACGGCCGGTATAACCAGTGAACGTCAGGCGATCCCCTCTCTTGGTCCAACCTTCGACGAACGTCTGTACGTCAGTCAGGTTGTACGGGAAGTCGAAGGCCGGCTTGAAGAGAATGTCGAAGTACGATCGACGAGCCGACACCTTGTAGCGGATGCTCTCCTGACCCAGGGCATTAGCGACGCCCTCCGACACCTTGCCACCCACCGCGACTCGAGTGGAAAGCAGTGACACAGCGGCATCGACGCCGAACTCTCCCCGTCCCGCATCACTCTCGATATCAAGGACCGAAGAGACACGGCCCCCGTGCTCAGCGGGGAAGCCCCCGGACTGCAACTCGACGCGGTCGATCATGTCCGCGTTGAAAACGGAGAAAAGACCGCCCAGATGAAACGGCGAGAACATCGGGATGCCGTCCAGCAGGATCAGATTCTGATCCTGAGAGCCTCCGCGGACGTGGAACGATGCCGAGTAATCAGACGTCGACACCACACCGGGCAAGACCTCGATGGCTCGGACCGGGTCTGGCTCCGCCACCCCTGGGATCAGCCGGACCTGATCAAGATTCAGTTCCCGAACCGTCGCGCCGCCGATCTCCTCGAAGCGCGCGCGCTCCCGGCTCCGTTCTGCCTCGACCGACAGGCCTTCGAGCTGGAGGGCGCGCTGCTCTACCTGAAGATCGAGCTCGATTGTGGCGCTGAGCCCGACGTCGATGGTCTCCTCATACTCGGCATAGGCGAGACCTTGAACTCGCACCTGGTAGGAGCCCGGGCGCACCTCAGAAATCCGAAAAGAGCCGAGACGATCCGTACCCGCCGCATAGCGACGAATCTCGCCCTGATAGAGGGAGACCGTGGCACCATATACGCCGGCGCCATCCTGATCATGAACCCCACCCTGGACAGTTCCGAGCTGACCCTGAATGGACATGGGCGACAAAAGCGCTAGAGCGAGCGGAAACAAAACGCTGACAGCGGGGCTCAATCGCCTTGAGGATAACACCGACAGGTGACAGACGATGAAGACGTTTCTCACGCTAGCACACCAGAAAGGCTGGACGATAGGACTGATGGTAGACGATGATGAGACCTACTACGACAACGGAGTGTTAAAGTCGACGGGTGTGACCCCGCCATCGAACGCGAAACCCCTTCACCACCGCAATTCGTCTGTTTTTTAGATAAATTCCCGTCCAACCAGCCACTCCTGCCACAGATTCGTGCGCGCCTTCTACTGCGACCACTTCGTACTCCCGCTCCCGCAGGAACACCGCTTCCCTATGGAGAAGTATCGCCTACTTCGCGGGCGAGTCGAGGGATTCCAAAATCTCACACTTTCCGTTCCGGACGCTGCCACCGACAAGGCTTTGTGCCGGGTCCATACACAGGACTATGTGAAACGCGTCTCGACCGGAGCCCTCACCCGCGATGAAATCCGGCGTATCGGTTTCCCATGGTCGTCCGAGTTGGTCGAGCGCTCACGGCGCTCTGTGGGTGGGACGATCGCTGCCGCACGAGTTGCACACGTCGAGGGGGCCGCGGCCAACCTGGCCGGTGGCACCCACCACGCTTACCCCGATCGGGGGGAGGGGTTTTGCGTGTTCAACGACGTAGCGGTCGCGATCCGTGAGATGCAGGCCCACCATGCCGTGACGCGGTGCGCCGTTCTCGACCTCGACGTACATCAGGGCAACGGAAATGCAGCGATCTTCGCAAACGATCCGGACGTGTTCACACTCTCCGTGCACGGCGAGAGCAACTATCCGTTCAAGAAGGAAGAGAGCGACTTCGACGTCGCTCTCCAAGACGGCGCGGGCGACGACATGTTTCTAGAGGCGGTCCGAACCGGTGTGGCCCGGGCCCTCTCACCTGCGCCCGACCTCGTATTCTACGTCGCGGGTGCCGACCCTTTCCGGGGAGACAAGTTAGGGCGTCTTGACGTTTCGAAGGCCGCCCTTGGGGAGCGTGACTCGCTCGTGATTGACGCATGCGTTTCGGCGAACCTTCCGCTGGTAGTCGTTATGGCAGGAGGCTACGCAGAAGAAGTCGCGGACACCGTCGATATTCACGCAGCGACCGTAAGGGCAGCAATAGAAGCGACGTATCGTCCGACCTCGACCGGGGTTCACGCAGGATGAGTGATACCGACGCCCTCGCACGACTGGCCGCATGGCCGCGTGTCTCTCTGGCTCACCTCCCAACGAGACTCCTCCCGGTGCCTCGGCTCGCCGAACGAATCGGTTGTCGAAAGCTGTACGTGAAGATGGATGCCGAGTCGGGTTTCGCCCTCGGGGGAAACAAAGTTCGAAAGCTCGAATTCGAGCTCATTCCGGAGCGACTGGAAGGGATCACTCATCTCATTACGGCAGGGGGAGCGCAGTCGAATCACTGTCGCTTGACCGCGGCGTTCGCGGCTCGGGCCGGACTGAAGTGCGTGCTCGTTACCGTCGGACCGGAACCAGAGTCCCCGACAGGAAACGCCTTGCTCCATCGATTGTTCGGAGCAGAGATCCTGACCGTTCCAGAGCGGGAGGATCGTACCCCCGCCATGGACGTGTTGGCGCGTCGGATCGCAGCTGAGGGCGGGCGCGCCCTCATCATCCCCATTGGCGCGTCCACGGGTCTCGGGAGCCTCGGGTACGCGAGTGCCGCGCTTGAGCTTCTGGAGCAACTCGACGCACTCGATGACGGAGCCGACAGCACGCTCCTCTTCGGATCGACGTCTTCGTGCGGAACGTTCGCTGGTCTGCTTCTAGGGCTGACCTTGGCCGGCCGCGCTGATGTCCAGCTCATCGGGGTGAGCGCAGACGCACCTGCTTCGGAGATCACTTCTGCGACGCTCAAACTCGCAGTAGATGGTGCACGACTTCTCGGCACATCACTCGGACTTACTCCCGCGCCACTGCATTCCATGGACAGTCAGATCGGCGCCGGATACGGTATCCCGACCTCGGCATCGATCGAGGCGACTGACATGTTCGGGCGGCTCGCGGGCATCGTCTTGGATCCTACGTACACCTCGAAAGCGGCCGCAGGAATGATCGAGTGGCTGGAACGAAAGGGAGTCGAAAAGGGGCGGAGAGTGGTTTTCCTGCACACCGGCGGCGCGCCGGGGCTATTGAGCTAATCGAACCGTCCGTCCGGCGAAGGAGGAGTCGGGCGGCGCGTCATGACCAAGAGACGGTCCTACCGGCAGAGGGGCATCGAGGAGCCACCACACAGTCTTTGTCCCACACGATCATCGCGAGGCGCTTGTCAGCCTGCGTGCGTATCGTCGCCCATGCGAGCAGAACGCGATCGAGCTCGAGGCACAGGTCCCAGTGGAGGTTCCGGGCCGCAGGCTTATGAACGACGACGATTCTCCCAGGCGCCCAGACCCGCCCTCCGGAAGGCTCCGGCGTGCGCGACGCCTCTCGCCTTTCACAACAGGTAGCGAGGAGGACGTTGCGAATGTAGGTGCGACACCGGGTCCTTCTGCGAAATGGGTGCCCTCTGAATCGTTACTTTGTGAGCTGCCCTCCACATCACAAATCACCTTAGTGAGACGTCTCCACGATGCATACCCTCGGCCCCGCCGCCTCGCCTCACACACTGAGGAGAAAGACGTACAACGTGATCTTCGGTCAGGAGCCGGGTTGGGGCCGCAGGTTCGATGCGATCCTGATCGTGATGATCGTACTCAGCGTCAGCGCGGTGATGCTTGACTCTGTAGAAAGCCTTCGAGTCAGCTATGGCGCAGAGCTTCACGCCATCGAATGGGCTTTCACGGTGCTCTTCACCCTCGAGTACCTAGTCCGTATCTGGTGCGTTCGTAGGGTTCGGACATACACGCTCTCTTTCTTCG
Organism: Longimicrobiales bacterium; assembly: GCA_028823235.1. Lineage (NCBI taxonomy): Bacteria > Pseudomonadati > Gemmatimonadota > Longimicrobiia > Longimicrobiales > Longimicrobiales bacterium. Next base: position 136,142 of record JAPKBW010000005.1, read on the forward strand.
GGATAATTGACCTGCTCTCGATCCTCCCTACGTACTTGAGCGCCCTGCTTCCGGGCGGCCAGTTCCTCGCGGTCATTCGAATCCTGCGCGTGATGCGGGTCTTCAGGGTCTTCAAGCTCGTACGATTTCTGGGCGAGGCGAGCGTCTTGTCGACCGCGCTTCGAAACAGTCGCTACAAGATCGCGGTCTTCCTCATCACAGTCGTTTGTGTCGTGATTGTGGTTGGATCCCTCATGTACCTCATCGAGGGTGCCGATGCCGGCTTCACCAGTATTCCTCGGGGCGTGTACTGGGCGGTCGTGACGCTCACGACCGTGGGATACGGAGATATCACCCCGCTCACACCCGTGGGACAGTCTCTCGCGGCCTTCGTGATGATTCTCGGTTACGGCATCATCGCTGTCCCCACTGGCATCGTCACCGCGGAGCTGGCTCAACTCCCAGGCGGCGGGAGCTACCCCGCTTCGTCCTGCCCCGGCTGCGAGTATATCGAAAGTGATCCAGAGGCTCGCTTTTGTCGCTTCTGTGCTGCGCGGCTCTCTAGCAACGCTTGATCGCTTCGGTGTGTGACGGGGTTAACCCCGTCGCTACCTAGCCGAGATGCACCCCTATAAGGTCCGTGACCCCGAACGCCTCGAGCGTCATCCAGATGCGGAAGCCGACGTAGAGGACCATCATCACATGGGCCTCTCGCATCGACAGCGCCATGTCGCGAAGCACGAACACCAGCATCGCAATCGTGCCAAGACAAGGAATGCCGTCACCGGCACGATCTGCGTGAAATTGACGACGATCGCCCCGGTAAGCATGACCCCGAGCAGCACAGCGACAAGTAGATCAAAGACGTTGCTACCGATCATGTTCGAGACACTCGACTCGGTGCGCCCCATCACGGATGCTCGCCCGCATATCTGGACTCTGTTCGCCTCGACCGCGATGTGGCGGTCGCGGTACCGCTGGCGCCTAACCGGGCACCGCGCTCATGATAAGGGCCGTGCACAAGTCGGTCTCGACAATCACCGTCGAGGCCCCACCCTAGGAGCCAGGCATCATGGTCAACGCAGTCGTTCTCATCGAAGCAGAGTCCGACAAAGTCACTCAACTGGCGGAGGACCTGGTTGAAATCAACGGGGTGCCGGAGGTCTTCTCCGTCGCCGGACGGTACGATCTCGTAGCTATACTTCGCGTGCCGGAAAATCAGGACGTCGCCGACGTGGTCAGCAACAAGATCCGCCAGCTGAAGGGAGTAAAAAAGACCGAAACTCTCATCGCGTTTCGTGTCTATTCGAAGGAGGACATCGAGGGAGCGTTCGGTTGAGTCTCGGACCGACTCGGCGAGCAGCAGACCTCCCGCTTCGCTATAACGCAGTTGAGATTCTTGAGCGGAATCTGGAGAAACGCTCCCATCACACTGCCCTTCTCTCCGATGGGCGGGAAATGACGTTCGGCGAGGTCTCTGCGGAAGTGAATCAGGCAGGCCATGCCCTGAAAAGCATTGGGGTGCGTGAGGGAGACGCGGTAGGATTCCTCTCTCTCGACACGGCTGAGTGGGCCATCTCGTTCTTCGGATGCCTCAAGGTCGGAGCCGTCACGGTCGCCATGAACACGCTGCTCACTCCGAAAGAGCTCGCGTACATCCTCATCGATGCCGGAGCCCGAGTCCTGCTCGTGCATACTGCGTTGATGGACGTAGCGAAGGAAGCGCTTGAACTGACCAACCACGTCGGGCACGTGGTGGTCATTGGCGGCGATGGTGACTTGCCCGAGGGTTGGGCACACTACGTCGACTGGATCGCCGGACGGCCGACAGAACTCACCGCAGCAGATACGCACCGCGCTGACTTCAGTACGCTCAACTACTCCAGTGGTACGACGGGTGCACCGAAAGGGATCTACCACGCGCACCAGGACTGTCCGCTCACGGCTCAGCTGTGGGGCGAAGACGTCCTCGGCATGACATCGGAAGACCGCACCTTTTCGGTCGCGAAGCTCTTCTTCACGTTCGGCCTCGGTGGAAATCTGCTCTTCCCTTGGTCGGTGGGCGCCTCGGTCGTCCTGTATGCAGGAAGTCCGAGAAAGGCGACTGATGTCCTCGGAATGATCGACCGGTTCAAGCCAACCATCCTGCTCAATGCGCCGACCGGGTACGCATCAATGCTTGCCATCGATGGCTTCACCGACCATTGGAACATTACGTCACTTCGGGCAGGCGTATCGGCTGGGGAGTCGCTCCCGGCACCGGTCTGGCAAGGAATAAAGGACGCGACCGGGCTTAAGCTCATCGACGGGATCGGCTCCACGGAGATGTTTCACATCTTCGTCTCAAATCGCCCCGGTGACATTCGACCCGGAAGCAGCGGGAAACCCGTGCCGGGCTATGAATGCCGAATCGTCGACACCGATGGTGCACCAGTACCCGGCGGAGAGGTCGGGAATCTCCACGTAAAGGGTGAGACCGCGGCACTGTTCTATCTGCACGAGCCCGAGCGCTCACGCACGACATTTCTCGGAGAGTGGGTCAACACTGGTGACAAGTATCGCGTCGACGAGGACGGCTATTACTGGCACGCGGGTCGGTCCGACGACATGCTCAAAGTCGGGGGTATCTGGGTCTCACCGGTCGAGGTCGAGAGTACACTGATCGAGCATGGCGCGGTGCTCGAATGTGCGGTCGTGGGAGTGGCCGACGCGGTGGACCTAATCAAACCGAAAGCCTATGTCGTTCTGACTAAAGGGCACCTCGCGGGAGATGCACTCACCGAGGACCTGGTAAGTCACTGCGTCGAGCGCATGGCCGCATACAAGCGGCCACGGTGGATCGAGTACGTCGATGAGCTGCCGAAGACCGCGACCGGAAAGATCCAGCGGTACCGTTTACGCTGAAGCTTCCTACGCCTCAGTCCTGAGAGCCCTCACCCGTTCGGCAGGTCCCATCAATCCCAATTCCTTCCGGATCTGCCCGATCGCGCCCATGTGATATCCCTCGTGCCAAGCGAAGAAGACGACCTGGTCTCTAAGGACCTGCTCCTCGTGCCGGCCGTCCTCCAGCTGGCCTCCCAGTTGCTCCTCCGTAAGGTCGTCGAGCGCGGACATGAATTCTGCGCCCACGGCGTTCCATGCGACACGGAAATCGTCCAGTGATGGATACCCTGACCCATCGGTCGCGGGGACATTTCCAAAGCGCGCCTCCCACGGATTCGACCATTCCACACCGAACCGATTCAGCATGAAGACCCGGTAGTTCAGGAGGTGTCCGATCGACCACGCGATCGACGGCCCGCCATCCCCACGGGGACGGGCATATGCCTGCTGATCCGTGAGATCATCGAGAACCATCGGAAACATGAACTCCGTCATCCCAAACAGGCCCGACAGGGCCTTCGCACTACCTGACATCACAGCCTCACAACTCGTATCCCGGATCCGACCGAACTGCTGAACAATCTACTTTGTGTCCCCCATCATCTTCGTAAAGAAGGGGCTCACAAAGAGGGCGACGATCCCCACGCTTCCGATGATCATGGCAACGGTACGGAAGAGGTCCATCGGGAGCATGGTATCGAGTTGACCTGCCACCAGGCCGGCGAACAAGTTCCCGAGTGCCGCTCCGACGAACCAGATCCCCATCATCTGCCCGACACGACTCTTCGGCGAAAGCTTGGTGATCGCAGAGAGGCCAATCGGGGAGATGCACAGTTCTCCAACGGTGTGCAGGAAGTATGTAACGACCAGCCACGACGGTGAGACCAGGCTCTCGGGCGAAGCGTTCGCCGCACCCCAGGCGAGCACGAAGAAGCCGGCGGACAGACCCAACAACCCGAGCCCCGCCTTAACGGGAATCGATGGGTTTTTCTGACGAGAGTCGAGCCAGACCCACAACATGCCGAACACCGGCGCGAGCAGGATGATGAAGCCCGCATTGATGGACTGAAGCGTTGAAGCGGGGATCTCCAACCCGAAAACCGACCGATCCGTGAGGTCGCGCGCAAACAGGTTCAGCGACGTACCTGCCTGCTCGAAGCCAGACCAGAACACTGCAATCATGAGGAAGAGCCAGAAAATCACACCGATCTTCTTGTTCTCTTCCGGAGAGTGGCCACCCATGGTGAAGACGTAGACGAAGTACGCCACCACCATCGCGAGCACGCCCTTGCCCAGCATCTCGGCGATTTCGGTCACCGACATCGCGATCGCGCCACTGTTCACCATGAAGGCGAACAGCGCGATGGCCGCAACAACACCGCCAAACGTGCCAAAGAACTTCCGTGACATCGCGGCGACTTCTTCGGGAGTTTTGTCGGTATCGAGCAGGCCAGCATCTCCGAGGTGCTTTTGACCGAAGTGGAACTGAATCAGTCCGAGCACCATGCCGACGCCCGCCGCACCGAAGCCCCAGTGCCAGTGGTAACCCTCGCCGAGAAACCCGGTGATGAGCGGGCCGAAAAAGGCACCCAGGTTGATGCCCATGTAGAAAACAGAGAATCCAGCGTCCCTCCGGGCACCACCCTCTGGATATAGGTCAGCAACCACCGTCGATACGTTCGGCTTCAGGAGGCCTGTACCGCAGATGATCAGAGCCAGTCCGCCAAAGAACGTCGGCGTACCCGGAACCGCCATCGTGAAGTGACCCGCAGCGATAATCCAGCCGCCCACCCAGATCGCCTTTCTTTGACCCCACAGGTTATCTGCGATCCAACCGCCCGGCAGCGCCGTGATGTACACGAGTGCGGTATACATCCCGTAGATCGCACCCGCAGTAGCGACATCGAATCCGAGCCCAGGGTTCGTCTCGATCGTAGCGGTCGTCATGAAGAGTGTGAGGAGCGCCCGCATACCGTAGTAGGAGAAGCGCTCCCACATCTCGGTAAAGAAGAGCGTGGACAGGCCCCAAGGGTGACCAAAGAAAGTCTTGCCGTCCTGTCCTGGTCCGGCCGCTGCCGCCGCTGAATTAGTCACGATGTTCTCAGCACTCCGCTACGATGATGCACGCCACTTCCTTGCGTACGCAACACTCGTAATCGGGAATCGGTGACGGTAACGCAAGTATTTTCAGGTGTTTCGCAGAACACATTTCGCCCGACAAGCGTCCAGGAACCTTACGTGGCTACCCGTGAACGCGAAGCTCGGTGGGCCTGCGGAACTCATATCCGGCGAGAGGAGGCACCCCCGCATCTTCGAACGTGAGGGCCGGCGCCCGCTGAGCCAGCCCATCGAGGACAGCCGCGACTTCGATCCGGGCCAAGAGCGCACCGAGGCACAGATGGCGTCCAGTCCCGAACGACAGATGGTCTCCGGCGTTGGTCCGCTCCGGGTCGAAGTCGTCCGGGTCGCTGAAGTGCGACGGGTCACGGTTCGCACCGCCGATCATACACTGCACGACGTCACCCTTGGAGATGCTCACGCCCTCCAGCTCCATATCACACCTGGTGTGGCGCGTGATCGACTGCACCGCTGGCTGCCATCGAAGTGACTCCTCGATCACGCCAGAGAGACGCGCCCGATCTTCATCCAGCCACTGCCACAGCTCATTGGCCAGAACGCTCCAGACGGTGTTGCCGATCATTGAAGCGGTCGTTTCGATACCTCCGAAGAGCATGATGAGCGCATTGGAGATGATCTCCTCGTCTTCCAGCCGATCCTCTCCTCGCGTCGCGAGGTGAGCGAGCAGGCCTCGGTCTTCGATCGAGGCCGAACGAATCTGCGGCACGACCGCCTCGGCGAATGCCTCGGCGGCAGCCTTACCACGCATGCGTGCGTCCGGGTCGCCGGAAAAGTTTGCCAACGCCACTGCGAAATCGGCGAACCATTCCGTGATTCGGTCGGCGAGCTCGAGCGGCAAGCCGAGTACATAGAGCGCGCTATCCACAGCGAGAGGAGTCGCTACATCAGCCATAATCTCCCATTCCGTAGGGCCCGTCCAAGTGTGTCGACCTGACGCATCGAGCAACGCGACTGCTCGCTTCTCAACCCATGGCGCCATTTCGCGAGCGAGCACATCTGCCCGAAACGCATGGAGGCAGCTGCGCTTGTACCGCAGCGCCTCGTCACCGTCCGTGGTCATCATGTGCCGTCCGAAGATGTCTCGAATCGTCGACCGGTCCGCGTCGGTCGTAAATCGCTCACCATCTCGGAGGATTGCGACCTGGTCGGCCCTGCGAGTGACGAACCACATCTGTGTCTCGGGCACCCATGTCACGGGTTCACTCTCGCGCAGTCGAGCGAGGACCCGGTACGGATCCGCATCGAGTGCGTCGAGCGTCACCGCGGCGCCAAGCGGAAATCGCACGGCTCGTTCATCGATATGCGATGTGGTCACGCGGCCCACCATCCTGTGAATGGCACGATTCGAACCACCCCATCGTAGGGGAGCAGAAAGATGGTGGACACCACCGCATGTCCACGCTTCCTTTGCCAGACGTATAGTCAACCCCAGGGGCGAAAATGGAAGAAGTCACCGACGCTGCGCTGTTTTTGCTTGCCAACCCGCTGTACCTGATTCCGGCACTGCTGTTGGCAGGTGTCATGGTCTACGCCATCCTGAAGAAGCTCATCAAGATGGCCGCGATCATTGCGATCGCAGGCGGGCTGTATGTGGTGATGGTGGAGTACTTCGGAGCCGGCTTCTAGAACGGCAGAACGCGCGTCAGATTGAAGCCCAAGCGCAGTTCGTCCCAGGTGAACGCATGCCGTGAGCCCGCGAGGAACTGGGTCGGCTGCATTCGATCCTGGTTCGTCACCACGATCTTGAAGAAGTGACCTCGCGTCTCAAGTTCGATCCCAAACGTCCCGCTGTCATGGGGCGTGTCCGCGATCTCTTCACTGAAGATCCATTCTCCCAGCAGACTCATCGCAGCAGTCAGATACCACTGACCATGCAACCCGACGGCGACCGCCGAAAACGTCTCCAGGTCCCGCAGTCGAGGGTTATGTATCCAGGCCGGAGCCACACCGATCGCAACGCGTTCATCGAGTGTGAGAACGTCCGCAATGAGCTGTACGTAGCCCTGGAATTCGTTATCGGTCGCTCCATCGACAGGCACCACGTCCATGTTCCATGCGGCCCCGCCCATCGCCGCGATCGCGAGTCGTGAGGTGCCTATCGCGCCTTCATGGAATCGCCCCTTCGCATTGAACTCGAGGTTGTCGTCGAGGTTCGACCGGATGACACTGAGCAACAAGCCATCCGCAGGGGCGAACGAGAGGCCGAGTCGATTGTAGACCGGACCATCCAGCCCCCAGAGGGCACCGACCCCTTCCGAGATCCGCGGGGAGAATCGGTGCGAGATTTCAAATAGCCAGTTACCGCCGCGTAGCGTCTCGGTCGTCGGGAGGTTCGCCGACTGCGTCGAGTGAAAAACGCGCTGGCCCGCGAGGGAGGGCGGTGCGATGAGCGCCAGGCACAGCATGATCATGGTCACCCGCGGTGTAGCTGCCGTCCCAGATTCTTTCCAATGGTGCTGCATCATCAATTGTTCGGTGCGCCGTTCGATATCCAGTTCCGCAGGTTGGTCAGATCAATGTTGTCGAGCGCCCCGGAGCCTAGCGGCATGCGCTGCCCAATCGTCTGCCGCCCTTCAACCTTGATGATGATGTAGCTGTTGGCGGGGTCACCGGGGTCTACCTGCAGGAAATCTTCGGACGATGCCTGAACACCCAAGATGGCGGCGTAATTCCCCGAGGCACCCGTCCCGAGCGTCATACCACTCGCGCCGTTCCCGTGACAAGATCCACTGGAGCAACCACGGCGCTGGAAAATTTCGTTGATGTTGGTGACGAACGATGGCGCGGCCAGGATTTCTCGCTGCGAACTCACCGGACTCTCATCACCAGGATCCGTAACAAGATCAGTGGGGCTGTCACTGCATCCTGTCAGGCCAAAAACGAGGGCGCATCCAAGAAACACCGGACGATGAAGGTTCATGTTTTGTGCTCGATGCTCCATGCCGCGGCGACGCGTACAGTTTCACTTTGAGGTGTGCGGGCGTGCCCCAGCTATCGTACTATGTATAAGTCTTGTGAAAAGATAAGTTATACAAAGATAATATTTGTATATGATTTGTACAGGTGATGTCTATCGTGTGGATCCGTGCATACGAATGAGAAACTCAGCTATTCGGTCACAAGATCCAAAGTACGTAGACCACCGCAATGGCGATCTGGACGAGTGCAAATGGTGCGGCCTTCTTCACGAATCCCATGAATGAAAGGCGTAACCCCTGTCGGTGGATGATCGTGACTGCAACCAGGGTCGAGGCGGATCCGATCGGAGTCAGGTTGCCACCAAGGTTGGCGCCGAAGATGACGGCCCACCACAGCGGATCCGTCGGAGGTCGGACCAGACCGTCAGCCATCGGAATCCCAGCAATGATCTTCGACAACATCGCCGCCAGCGGGATGTTATCCGTCACCGCGCTGAAAGCGGACGTGGCCACCATCACAGTGCCGGTCCCGAGCATCGGGCCCAGAGCGATCATCCGCTCGAGTCCAATGCCGATCAGGGCCAGAACCTGAGCATGCTCCATCACGTTGATTACGACAAAGAGAGCCCCGAAGAAGCCCAGTAGATCCCAGTCGACCGTTCGATAGAACTGGTCGACGTCATGCTTGTACCGCACGAGCATGATCAGCGCGAAGCCTATCGCCACGAACCCCATGCCGAGATCGGATACATACGGAAGGACCGATGTCGTTGCGATTGCCACAATGAACAGGATCAGCATCGCTGCCGCGAACCAGAAGAATCCCGGACTCTCGATGCCGTCATTCTCATCGAACCCCGACACCAGTTCGACCGCCGCAGCCCGGGCTTCTGCATCAGGCAGCCCGCGGATGTCGAACAGCCTCATCCCCATCACGATCGTGATCACCGTTGCGACGAGGACGAAGGGGCTCGATCTCATGAAGAACGACACGAAACTGATATCCGCCGCGGTGCCCACGATAATGTTCGGCACGGAGCTGATCAGCGTGAGCAGCCCCCCGATGTTCGTGAGCAGTCCCTCGGTCAGGAGAAACCCGAGGAGCATCTCACGCCGTCCGAGTCGATCGAGTGAGACTGCGGTGAGAGAACCCACGATGATCATCGCGGTCACGTTGTTCAGGACCGCGCTGAAAACCACCGTCATCACGCCATAGGCCCACAGGAGCCGCACCGGGTCACCGCTCGACGCCTTCGTCAATCGGATCGCGATCCATGTGAACAGCCCCGACCGTGATGTCACGTCGACGAACAGAGACGCGCCAAGAATGATCGTGATCACGCCCCAGTCGACCGCCGGTATATAGACAGGCATCGCGATGTCGTGCCCGCCGATCGAATAGGGCCCGAACGGCATTGGCAGAAGGATCGCTCCGAGCAGGAGCGAGACCATCGCGAAGAGGCCAACGATCAGAGACTTCTTCGCGTGCAGTTTCTCCTCGAGAGCCAAAGACATGATCATCGCGGCGAGAATTGCCGCGAAGAGCATCGTCGTCCCAAAAGGCACGTGAGGCACTATGTGCTCGAGGGCTTGTGCCCCACCTCCCTGCGCAATCCGCATCACAGGAGCAGCAGAGGGATCGACCGAACCTCAACGGCGAGCGGATAGGCCAGTCCATGCATCGCGAGTTGATCGTCGTCCTTGGTGTTCATAACGAGCAGATCGGCATCGCGCTCGTCGACGATTCGGCGGTACTCTGACAAGTGGTGCCCCTGTGTCACGATCTCTTCGACATTAAGCGGAAGGCCCGCCTTCGCGAGAGCCCTCACACAGCTCCCCATGTAATCCTTGGCATCGCGCAGCAACCGGCCCTCGATCTGCTCCCGCACGTCGTCGGTGGAGATGCTTGGGATCTTGCCGACGACCTCCATGAATCGCTCGAAAGCGAGTACGTCTTCGACGTTCGCCAGCACAAGTCGACCATCATCAGCGGTGAAGCGCGCAGCCCAGTTCACGAGCGCATCATCACCCACCATATGGTCCGTCATCCCCACAACCATATCGGTGTCAGTAATCGCCCGCTCAGACGGGCGTTTGGGGTGAGGGAGAACGAGCACCGGCGTGGAGGTCGCCTGCGTGAGGACGTCGACGTACTCACCCAGCGTGTAGGGCCACTGCCACGAATCACTGTGGAGATGCCGGAAGGTGCAGATCAGGCCCGGACGATCCCGCTCGATGAGTTCGAGCAGCTCCGGCACAGTGCTGAACTGCCCCCCATGAACGGTATTCCATCGGATGTTCTCACCGCGTTCCAGAACCGAAAGAAAGCTCCGCACACGACCGGCAAAGTCACCCGCCTCCACCTCAGGCTGGTCCGTTACGACCAGGACCGAGCCAATTTGAACCGGGTCGTAGTGAAACGGCGTCTTCGACGCTGCGCGAAAGACTGATGCGAACTGATCGACCTTTGTCATCTGACCCGTCCACTCATTCGCTGACGGGGCGTGATGGTGTCTTGTATCGCTCGAACCACTCCAGGACATTCGCGATCTTCGCGATCAGATTCGACGGGCTGCTCCCGGCGATTCCGTGTCCGGAGTTCTGGATGCGGACCATCTGAGTCGGCACTCCCCGCAGCTTGAGCGCCTGGTAGTACTGTTCAGTCTCAGCCATGGGCGTTCTCAGATCGTCTTCTCCGGTCATGAGCATGGTTGGTGTCTGCACGTTCCCGACCAATGACAGCGGCGAGCGCGACCAGTAATGCTCGAGATTCCCTTCCTCCCAGACCGGACCGGGGAGCCAGTACTGGTAGTAGTTCGCGTAGCCATCGGATGTCAGTGAGAAACTGATCCAGTTGATGACCGGCTTCACCGAGACCGCGGCCCTGAAGCGATCGGTCTTCCCGACAATCCAAGAAGTGAGCACTCCGCCACCGCTCCCTCCCGTCACCATCAAGTTGCTCTCGTCCACGTAGCCGCGCGCGATGACGGCATCGACGCCGGACATCAGGTCGTCGTAGTCATTCCCCGGGTAGGCGTGATGGATCAGGTTGCCGAAATCCGCCCCGTAACTCGTGCTGCCGCGAGGGTTCGTATAGAGAACCACATAGCCCGCCGCGGAGAGCAGTTGGACCTCAGGCGAGAAGCGCGGCCCATAGTTCGAAAATGGACCACCGTGGATCTCGAGCATGAGTGGATACTTCTGACTCGGGTCAAAGTCAGGTGGCGTGGCGATCCACCCCTGGACTCTTTGGCCGTCGAACGAGGACTTCCACCAAATCTCCTCGACCTCCGACAGTTTCTTGTGAGCAAGAAGGTCATCGTTGAGGTGCGTGAGCTGACGCCAGCCCTCCCCACGCCGCGCGACGGCGACATCTGAAGGGCGACTCGTGGAGTTGTGCGTGTATGCGATGCGGCCGTTCTCCGACACGCTATAGGCACCATCGGCGTACGGCCGACCGAGCCCCATGCCCCCCAGGTCCGAAGCAAGCGTCTCCACTTCACCATTCAGCCCGACATATCCGACCTTCGTCACCCCTTCGTCGTCGAACTGAAAAAACAGTCCGCGCCCGTCGGGCGACCAGTTGAGATTGCCGATGTCCCGATCGAGATCGGTAACCTGTCGGCTACCACTTCCGTCGCGATTCATGACGTACAGGTGGGTGACCTGGTAGCCCTGGTAATCGTCGTCGAGTCCGGTGTACGCGATCTGCTGCCCGTCCGGAGAAACGGCGGGTGATCCGTCCGGACCGAAGCGGTCGGTCAGCTGCGAAAGAGCTCCCGTAGCGACGTCGATTTCGAAGACCTCGCTGTTGCGAACGTCGAAGTCGGGATTGTCACGGTTTGCACTGAATGCGATGGAACGCGAATCCGGAGCCCACGAAAGCGACCCATCGTGATTGTACGAACCGCTCGTCAGTCGCCTCGGCGTACCACCGTCCGCAGGCATCACGAAGATGTGTGAATAACCGCGCGGGAGATAACCGCGGCCGTCTCCTCGGTACTGCAGGCGATCGATCACGATCGGTGCCTCGTTCCACTGCGCTCCCTCCGGCCTCGCCGGCATCTTCGCGAAGGTGGGCTGAGCCTCGGGGACGAACATCGTCATCGCGACCCAGTTCCCATCGGGGGACCAAGTGATGCTGCCGGGCGACTCCGTGACGTTCGTAAGCTCGGCAACCTGCCCGGTGTCCATCCACCGCACGAAGAGCTGTGAAGAACCGCCCTCCGAGGAGACGTACAGGAGACGGTTTCCGTCAGGAGACCAGCTCGGCGATCCGACACCGCTGTTCCCGTCCGTGAGGGCTCGGTGATTCGTGCCGTCAGACGCGAGGGTCCAGAGAGCGGTCCGACTCTGATCCGTCATGATGTCGAAGCCCCGACGCACATAGACAATCTGAGAACCATCCGGTGAGATCTGCGGGTCGGCCGCGACTTCCATTTCGAACACGTCGAGATACTGGAGGCGATCAGAATCGGCCGCTGCTTCGTTCACCTGGGCGGACATACCCGCCGGGACCATCAAGGCTAACGTGATGGATGCGGTCAGGGCCTGCAGAGCTCGTGGAGTACTGCTCATTGGAATCTCATGTTTCGTTGGGGTGATGCGGGCGAGTGTAGCCATTAGCGATGCGGCACTCAACGCGGGCGAACCTCATGTCGTTTCAGGGAGACGCCGGGCAGGGCCCCCGTCACGACTCCGGCATCGACGACCGCGACACCGTTCACGAACACGAACTCGATACCGTCGTTGTGCCCCCCGGGATTCAGGATCGTCGCGTGGTCCTGGACGCGGTCATAGTCGAACAACACCAGATCCGCCGCCTGCCCTGGGCGTATCAGTCCACGATCCGGCAGGCCGACAATCTGGGCGGGGAGTCCCGTCGATGAGCGGACGAAAAACGGAAGCGTGATCAGCCCCTTCTCTCGAACGTACGTGGCGATCTTGTGTGGATACGTGCCGTAGTACCGAGGGTGCTGTCCCGCCCGAGCCACCGGCACGATGCCTCCATCAGTCGAAGTCGCTGTGTATTCTTGAGACATGTAGCGCTCGACATCGTCCGCAGACCCCGCACGGCCCCTGTACCGCACACCTGACCGAAGCTCAGGTGTGCCGAGATCGAGCGCGAGCCGGATGACCTGCTCAAGGGGGCTGAGTCCGTTCTCCACGGCCACCTCGGCCAGGGTGCGCCCCACCAACAACTGATCTCTCGGAGAAATGACGATGATGTGTCGATCGGCCCCGCCCTGCAGGTCCAAAATGAACTCCGTGTCCTCAACCAGCTCTTCGTTCAGGGCGGGATCGGCGAGATGAGCACGCAGGTTCTCGGTCGCATTCGCCATGAGGCCCGGACGCCCCCAGTCGGGGTCGTCGAGCCCCCCGCTTCGATCGGTGCCCACCGGCGCGTAATACCAACGCGGAATGATCTCGACCGAGCCGCCACCGAACGTCTCATATGGATATTGATCGAGGTAAACCTGGACGCCTTCGGCACGCGCCCGGTCGATCGCCATGACGTCGACGGCCGACTGCCCCCACGTGGTCGGACCCTTCGCCTTGATATGCGTGCCCACGACCCGGATGCCTGATTCGCGTCCGATTCGAATCGTCTCGGCCATCCCATCGGTGGCTGTCAATCTCCAGCCTGCCGGCCACGTCGGTGGCGGAGTGTACTCGTCGACGATGCTCGGGGTCAGCCAGAGCGGAAGCGGAGACTGGCTGCGCTGATGTGAATAGTAGAAGCCGTCGTAGTCAGCTACCACGTGTGCGAGCGCGATGATCTCCTCGGTCGACGAGAACCGCCCGGGCCGATACTCCGGCCCAGCGCCCAGGCCCCAAGCGCCCTCTTCCATGCCATGTCGCACGAGAACAGCCATCTGTCTGATCTCGTCCTCGGTGGCATGGCGCTCGTTGTCCTCTCCCATAACCTGCGTGCGTACCGTGCCGTGGCCCACCATGGGAACGACGTTGAGCCCGGTGCCGCCGGCATCGTATCCAGCGATCTCTGCCGAGATCGGCCATGTCGGATTCCGGCCATCCGGTCCGACAACGATGGTGGTGATACCTTGCGCGACCAGGTTCTCGGCAGCTCGCGTCTCGGCGTCGCCGCTAAACAGTGATCCGTCGGCATGGGAATGCATGTCGATGAACCCGGGAGACAAGACCAGCGCCTCTGCATTGATGATCCAGTCCGCCGTGGCGCCGGCCAACGCCCCAACAGCAGCGATTACACTGCCCTGTACGGCGATACTGGTTCGGACTCCAGGGGCGCCGGTTCCGTCGAGTACCCAGGCATCCTGGATGATCAGGTCGTACGCCTGCGCATGTGCGGCGGGCGGCGGCACGATCAACACGGCAATCGCAGAGATCGCCAGAAGGGGAAATGGGTGTGACATGCAAAGCCTCTCCGGAAGGTGGGACGGGGAGGATGGGCCCTGTCGCGCAGGAAAGTCCAGTGCACCTAGGGCCCGAACGTAATTCTCGAGCCGTGCTACCAGATCCGGAGCACGACCAGCATGGGACGATGGTCTGACGCAACCGACTCTTCGATGACCCGATGCTCCACGACCTCGAAAGCAGACCCGGGTCTCAGCATGACGAAATCGATCTCGCGGGCCGGACTGTCGGACGGGAAGGTGTTCGCCGGCCCATCCTTGTCGACGACGAACCAGTTAGCCTGGAGCAGCGACTGCAGGACAACATCACCTCTGCGTGAGTTGAAGTCGCCCGCGAGAACGACCGGATGCTCGAGGTCTGCGAGAAACTCCGAGAGCATTTCAGCCTGAGCCAGTCGCTCTTCGGGCGTCCGGTAAAAGTGAATCCCCACCACCGACACCGGATCCCCGTCCGGTCCGGCAGCCACCTTGACCTCGAGAGCAGTCCGCGGTTCCTCTCCGTCCGGGAGGCGATGGTTCGTCACCGAACTGACCGGCAGCCTTGTAAGGATCGCCATCCCGTACTCACCGCCCTGGTACGGCATGAAGTCGCCGAAGTGGGCGGACATTCCGAGAAGGGTGCCCAACTCGGTAGCCTGCCGAACCCGGTCGCTTCTTTCGACTCCCTCGTCGATCTCCTGAAGCGTGATCACGTCGGCATCCAGTGGTCGGAGTACCGATGCGATCCGTTCCAGATCGATCACGCTGTCCATCCCCAGCCCGTGCCTCACGTTGTAGGCAGCGACACGCAAGGTCGTCTGTGCCGGCAACGGTGCGGTAGCGGTGAGCAGACAGGCGAGCATGAGGAACAGATGACACGTCGCTCGCATGGTCAGGCGATCCCCGCGCATCAGCCCTCGCCCTCGACCATGAACCGATAACACCAGGCCTCACCTTCGAGGACCGTCTCTTGGCTCTCTCGCTCGACGCCGACCTTGAGCTCACAAACCGGCTTCGATGCATGAA
The DNA here is from genome assembly GCA_028823235.1 of Longimicrobiales bacterium. NCBI lineage: Bacteria > Pseudomonadati > Gemmatimonadota > Longimicrobiia > Longimicrobiales > Longimicrobiales bacterium. The sequence continues at coordinate 151,461 of JAPKBW010000005.1, forward strand.
CGCTCGCGAAGTCCTCATCAAAGTGGAGCGGATTTCGGTCGCCCGAGATCTCCGCGTACATCCGGATGTGCTCGGACGTCACATGCATCGATCGACTGGCGACCTCACCTGCGGTCAAATCAAGCGGCTGCGGCATTAGTGTCTTCTCGCGTGTTCATCGTTGAAGATCGTCGAGTCGCTCCGCTAGCGACTCGTGTCCACATTCCCGCCCCCAGTGCAGCGCGGTAGCTCCGAAATAACCAACCGCAGCCACTTCTGCACCTCGGTCCAATAGCAGACGAGCGACCTCGTGTTCCCCGTTGCGACAGGCAATGTAGAACGCGCCAGACACGCGATCACCAAGACGAAACGCACAGTCCGCAGGCCAGCCCGTCGGATCAGTGTCAGGACGAGGCGTCACACCCGAGGCGTTCTTAGGCGTGGTGCCCCCCGCACCAGGAGCCGCCGGTCCGCCTCAATCGGCGATTCGACGAGATCAAGCAGCACGGCAGAAGACCGCTCAGCGTTCATGTTGGCGGCCCATTCGAAGGCCGCCTGCAGCCAGGTCCTGCTCGACGACGGCGTGCACCAGAGTCATGCCCTGGTCACCTCGCTCTGAAACCCCGCTGGGGGCCTCCTCGAGAAGTGTCGCGAGCGTATCCGTGTCTCGCCTCTCCCACGCTCGCGAAGGCCGCATGCAGACACCCCCCACTCACCTTGCCCTCCTCCTTCGCGTTTCGGCATCTTCGCCCCGGAACCTGCGATTCCACCTACCCAAGCGTGAGGCAGCACCTGACATGGAGATACTTGAGTCCATCAACCCGGCAACCGGCGAGGTCGTCGGAGAAGTATCGGTGACACCGGGCGTCGACATTCAGGCCGCCGTCGACCGGGCCCGCGAGGCACAGCCCGGTTGGGAGGCCCTCGGAAGCGACGGACGCGCAGAGGTACTGAAACGAGCCGCAGTGATCCTCCTGGAACGAGCCGAGGCTCACGGCGAGCTGATGACTCGCGAGCAAGGCAAGCCGCTCAAGGAAGCCGTCGGAGAAGCGATGTCCCTTGGTGCGGGCTTGGCTCACGAGATCGACGAAATCGTCGACGCGCTCGCCCCAGACGTCCTGAAGGATGATCGGTTCCGCTCGACGGTGTACCACGATCCGCTCGGGGTCGTCGGTGCCATCACGCCATGGAATTTTCCGATGTCCATGCCGCACTGGATGATCCTTCCCTCACTCGCCGCAGGTAACACGGTAGTCTTCAAGCCCTCAGAGGAAACGCCTCTGTGCGCACAGGCCTACGCCGACGTACTCAACGAGGTGCTTCCCGAGAACGTTCTCGTCGTCGTCCACGGTGCGGACGATCAAGGCAAGGCGCTGGTCCAGTCTGATGTCGACATGATCGCATTTACCGGCTCGCGCGAAGTCGGAAAGCATATCATGCGTGAAGCGAGCGGCACCCTAAAACGTGTCTTACTGGAGCTTGGCGGAAAGGATCCGATGATTGTCCTGGAAGACGCGGACCTGCAAAAAGCCGCAGAATTTGCTGCCTTCAACTCCTTCAGAAATTGCGGCCAGGTCTGCGTATCAACAGAGAGGATCTTTGTGATGGAGGAGATCGCCGACGAATTCGAGGCCACCGTCAAAGAACTGGCAGGCGCATTCTCGGTGGGCAACGGTCTGGAAGGATCAGACATCGGGCCCATGGTAAATTCCGGCCAGCGGGATCACGTGCTGGCGCAGGTCGAGTCAGCCGTATCCGCCGGAGCGACGGTCCTCGTCGGAGGTGAGGGGCACCATGACAACTTCGTAACGCCAACCGTACTCACTGGCGTGACCGAGGAGATGGATATCGGCACAGTCGAAACGTTCGGTCCGGTCGCCTGTATCTCACGTGTGTCATCCGTGGACGAAGCGGTAGAACGCGCAAATGACACGAAGTTCGGGTTGGGGGCCGTGGTATTCGGTGGTGACCCCGACAATACGGAAGCGGTCGCCAGACGACTGACCGCAGGGATGATCGGCGTGAACCGGGCCGCGGGCGGGGTATCCGGAACCCCGTGGGTCGGAGCACGAGAAAGTGGCTTCGGTTTTCACAAGTCGAAGGACGGTCACCGCCAATTCACGCAGACACGCGTTCTTACGAGGGCCTTGTAATGGGTCGCCCCACCCTAGACCACGCGGCGCTCCTGCTCATGACTGTAGCCGGCCTCACCGCCTGCGAGCAGCCGCGTCACGACATCGTCCCGACCCCAGTTCAGGCTGAGTTGACGCACGGGTCCTTCGAGATCACCGCTGCGACGGGCATCACGGTGGCTGACGGTAGTGATGGGGCCATGCGGGCCGTGGATACCTGGGCGGAACCATATCGCGCTCAAGGCATCACTCTCTCGACTGATGGCGTGTCGGCCCCGGGGATCCTGGTCACGATTAGCGACGGACTCGCGACCGAAGCGTATGAACTGAGTGTCACGCCCGAGGGGATCACAGTCACCGGCGGGGACGCGGCGGGAGTTTTCTACGGTCTGCAGACGCTCAGTCAGCTCATGAGCGCGGACGCAGCGACTGGAAAAGGAGCGAGTATCTCGGTCCAGGCGGCTGAGATATTTGATTCGCCACGCTTCGAGTATCGGGGCATGCATCTCGACGTCGCGCGTCACTTCCAAGGGCCAGAGTTCGTGAAGCACTACATCGATCTCCTGGCGATGTACAAAATCAACCGCTTCCACTGGCACCTTACCGAAGACCAGGGGTGGCGCATCGAGATCGACGCCTACCCGAAGTTGACCGAAATCTCTGCCTGGCGTGAGCAGACCCAGATCGGGCACGGTAGCGACGAATTAAACGGCGACGGGCAGCGGTACGGTGGCTTCTACACCAAGGACGAGATCCGAGAGATCGTGGCGTACGCCGGAGATCGATTCGTCACGATCATCCCCGAGATCGAAATGCCGGGTCACGCGCAGGCGGCACTCGCAGCGTACCCAGAGTTCGCGTGCACCGAGGGACCGTTCGAGGTCGCGATGACGTGGGGCGTGTTCGAAGACATCTACTGCCCCTACGACGAGACGTTCGAGTTCCTGGAAACGGTCCTCGCAGAAGTGATCGAGCTCTTCCCTGGTGAGTACGTGCATATCGGAGGCGACGAGGCACCCAAGACACGATGGGAAGAAAGTCCCTTCGTGCGCGACCTCATGCAGCGCGAAGGCATGACTGACGTCGATCGGGTCCAGAGCTACTTCATTCGCCGCATAGAGCGTTTCCTCAATGACAACGGCAAGCGGATGATCGGCTGGGACGAGATTCTGGAGGGCGGCCTCGCGCCAAACGCGACGGTCATGTCGTGGAGGGGCACGCTTGGTGGCATCGAGGCCTCTCGCATGGGCCATGACGTGGTCATGACACCCTACAGCAATCTCTACTTCGATTACTACCAATCCGAAGACCAGGGGAATGAGCCGTTTGCCATCGGTGGCTTCCTGCCGCTCGATTCGGTCTACGCGTACGAGCCGGTCCCGCAGCAGATGCGAGCGGAGGACGCAGCCCACATCATAGGAGCACAGGCCAACGTGTGGACGGAATACATGAAGACTCCAGAGCACATTGAGTACATGATCTTCCCGCGGATGTTCGCCTTGGCTGAGCTAGCATGGTCACCAATGGAAGCCAAGGACTTTGCCGACTTCCGTCAGCGGATCGAGTGGCATGTGGCGCGACTGGACGCTCTCGGCGTGAACTACCGTCCGCTCGACCCCATCAACTAGGGTCGACGGCTAACTGCCTCGCTCCAGCGGGCGTGTGAGGCAGGTCGGTCCGCCGCATCCCTTGAGACTAATTTCAGCACCTTGGTAGCTGTGCACCTCGACCCCAGCAGCCTCCATCCGGCGCCGAGTCTCCGGATTTCCCTTCAGCGCGACGGCAAGGGACGGCCCTGCCGCGAGGACATTGCAGCCCTGAGAGTCGAATTCTTCCTCAGGGACCTCGACCAGACGAAACCCACGCTTGACCACCATCTGCCGAAACACCACGGGCAGCAGGGGTGAGTAGACGAGAAGCAGGTCCTCGTCGAGCGGGGATAAAATCGACATGAGGTGAAACACATCCTTGGGACCCTTCCAGTGTGGAAGATCAACGGTGACGACCTTCACCTCCGGAAGCAGGTCTCGTACCTGCGCGACCCCAGCCTCGTTCGTCCGATAGCCACGGCCGATGACCAGAGTCTCTGAGTCCAGCCAGGTGGTGTCGCCACCTTCGAGCGTACCCGCCCCGGAGATCGATCCGGCCACGCGGAGACCCGCTTCCTCGAACCACGCCTGCTGTCGATCGGGCTCGTTCGAACGAGAGCCCTTCCCCATGTGACAGAGCACAACTCCTTGTTCGCTGACGATCGATGCGTCCCGCACGTACATGGAATCGAGCCCGACGTCCTCCCTGGGCATCCACTCGATTGATACGCCGAGTTCTTCGAGCACCCTCACGAACGCATCGTATTCGCGGCATGCGACATCGTAGCTCGGCTCAGACAGATAATTGAGGGCGCGCCACTGCTCCCCGGTTCGTTCGGCCGACACGAAGGCATCTCGGGCATGCTTCAGGAGCACTCGCTTAAGTGAAGCGGTCTCACTTTGGTACATCGGGAACCTCCATTACTTGCCCATGGCGAACGGATCTCAGCCGGCGGGCGCCGTATAGCGCAGCGTCACGCCGCGCCCTGTGTGATCAGATCCATATGAATCCTCGAGTCGGCGGTAGCCGTCCACGGAGTACATCGTGAACGACTTTCGGCGGAAGAAGATGTGGTCCGGCGGGAAGCCGCCTCGAGTATCAAGGCCGTCCCACTCCGGGGACTCCGGGAACGCCTGACGCATCAGCTTGAGTGAGGACTCGGTGCTCGTCCACGTATTGAAGTCCCCGCCGATCAGGTTGACGGCGGTCAGGGGACCGTCGTCCTCCGCCCGGTCGATGGCGTCGATCAGGCCGTTCGTCTGGCGCGCGCGCGTCTGATTCCCGCTCAGGAGCGTACGAACGAGTGTGGAGACGACATCGAGCTGAGCCGACATCACGCGAACCCGCTGGCCGCCCGGGCCATATACCGTTGCGGCGACTGCCACCTTGCGACCGCCCTCGAGCGGAAGATCCATTGCGATCGGTGTGGACAGCGGAAGAGTCGACAGGATTGCGTTTCCCTTGTCCTCGTCCGGGCGGTCGCTGTCATCCACACCGTTCTGGACGGAGGGCACATAGACTAGGGCTAGACCGCAGGCCTTGGCTGCCACAACGATGTCGATGTCAGGGGTTGGCTCAGTCTTCCGTTCGGGATCGATCACCCTCGGAACGACGGAACTACCCTCGACCTGGCGCAGACTTGCCGAAGAACGCCAGACCTCTTGGAGCAGTACGACGAACGGTGGGCGGCCGCTCCGAACAGACGGACTGGCAGCAGAGCAGTCGAGTCCGAACTCCGCACGGAGCATGCGGTACAGATTTTTTCCGCCGATATTCATATTCCAGCTGATGATCTCCAGCCCTTGGTTCGGCTCCCAAGATGAAAACGTCGAGGCCGGGGTGAGCTGAATCACCGGCTCGCCGACCGTGGCACACCGCTGTGACGCCAGCGACACGTCCCGTTCGTTTGCCGCTCGGTACCACTGCAACTGCGTCGTATCCGGTGCCTCCACCGCACTCCCGAGACTCTCCCCCGGGCAGGCAGGGGTCGCTGGAGCTGCCCTTTCCATCTCAGGACTCATGCTGCACGCGGAGCCCGCCAGAACCGCGAGAGCCAGAATGAACGACTCGCAGGCCGGGGCTCGGTGGATGACTCTATTCATCGAATTGGGATCGAAAACGCGGGCGAAAATGTCGCTTCCATCAGCCGGTTCGCATTAGCAGCCCCAAGGGCCCAGTCATAAATCCCTCCCACCGCGAGACCGGCCAGCGTGAACATCACGAAGTCATCCAACCCTCCGTTGGGCATGACGAGCCAGTATGCCCCGCCAGTGGCCAGTCCGATGCCAGCCCCGATGCCGGACCCGCGCGGCGCCGCGCCCACGGCTCCGCCGATCGCCGCCACAGCCGCCACGTCAGTCCAGTCGTACTTTCTCACGCCGTACCGCAGTCCGGCACCTACCGCCGCCCCGACCAGAGTCCCAATGCCAGCGCTCGTGAGCCTGCCGTTCAGGTCCGTCGGATTCTGGGCTCCAACGAGGCCACCCATGGCGAGCGCGACTGCGCCACCTGCGCTGGCCCCAGAAGCTGCACATTTACCTCCCTGCAGCGTCTGGTTACACGGAATCATCGTGCCTAGGAGGCCGAGTACGGATCCCGAGTACGCACCAAGCAACAACCCACCCGCAGTACTCCCCGTGCTCCCCTCGAAACTTTGCCCCGCAACGTGGTCGAGTCGAAGCACCGATGCTCCCAACACAAAAAGTGCCAGCACGACGGCAGGGCAGCGGATCATGTTCACAGATGCATTCATGCTTAGGGCGGATTCACGGGCACGGCCCCGACGGGACAGTTCGCTGAGCGCCTCACAAGTAGTGGCCGGGGAAGAGGTAACATACGACTCCGGGCCCACTGAGGACCAACGAACGTTTCCGCGCCACAGCCGCTGTGCCATTGATCTCAGCATCTGGTCCTCAATACCGACGAGTTGATCGCGCCTATGCACCGTTCCCAGGAATCGTAGAACCGCGGTGACCAGGCATTTCTTGACGGGGCTGCTCGGGGTCTGCCCCCTGATGCCGTTCGCTGCCGGAGCTCATGCCCAGGACAGTCACTACTGGGCGGAGCAGTTCGGGGCACGGGCGTCGCTACTCGGTAGTGTCCTGATCGGGAGCCTTCGCTTGGACGAGCTCGGTGACCACCAGCTCACGTACTCGCTCCTCCTTCGCCAGCAGTTTGACACAACGGTGACCGTGCAAGGAGTGGTCGAGCGGCCAGCCATGGGCGGAGGTACCGAAGATGCCACCGCCAGCTACTCGAGGGACGCGACCAAAAGAGTGAGCAGGTTCGGACTCTCCTGGGCCTTTCCGATCGGGGAGAGCATGGCGCTCGGAATGACGCAACACGGTGCTGTTCGCGAGCACGCTGAAAGAGCTCGACGCGCAGGTCATGAACGGTCCGATGGAGGTCCTGGGCGGCGACTTGGTCGCCCAGTGCATGGACCCGAAGGACACCATGCTCGTGGCACACTCGGTGGTCGCTGGGTAGCACCCTGCAGACCCTGAACGCCGTGGCAGCCCTCGTACCAAAAGCTGTGCACTCCGGACATGGCTCGGGGCGCACAGTCGTTTTCGGGTTGACACGTCCACGCGGTCGCCAGACGCTTCGGCCATGATTCCTTCCCTGCCAAACCTTCGGGCCTCCCGAGTCGTGCTCGCGATCGCCGTCGGCATGGCCGGGCACTCACTTCCGGGGAGGGCGCCTGTTGTTGCCGGGCAGGCGACTGGCGAGCAGAGCCTATCATCGCTCGAGACCGCCCGAGTGGAGCGAATGCTTGAAAGCCGGGTGGCCTGCCTCGGGTGTCATCAGATCGATGGTGCTGGCGGCCGTATCGGGCCATCTCTCGACGGATTGTCCGCTCGGTCGGACTTCGCTTATGTGCTGAGAGTCATACAGGATCCTTTGGGTCTCGGGCCGGCCACGACGATGCCTCATCAGGCGATGCCTCGCATGGAAGCGGAGCGCCTGGCCCATTTCCTCCTGTCGCTGGAGCCGAACACATCCACACCCGGACCGACGCCTGAGGCTCCCCCGCTTCTCGCCCCCTCGGACCGCCTGGATGGTAGCGCACTCTACGCACGACACTGCGCGGCCTGTCATGGTGATCAGGGAGGCGGGGACGGCTGGAACGCTCCTGCGCTGCCAATCTCTCCGACCACCCATGACGACCCCACACTCATGGGGCGCCGTCCAGACGACACCCTGTTCGACGCCATCTATCGCGGTGGATATGTACTCGACAAAAGTGCGCGCATGCCCGCCTTCGGGGCGATGCTCGAGCCAGGCCAGATCCGTGCCCTCGTAGGGTACATCCGCAAGTTGTGCGGATGCGCTCAGCCCGCCTGGGCTGGCGGCTCATGAGCAGGCGACTTCGCAACGCGGCCCTCGTGCTTGGCCTCACACTCGCCGCGTGCGATGCCAACGATTCCAACACTGCGACAACCGCTTTCCTCGACTTCCCTGCACCCACTGCCGCGCCAGCGCGTACCGTATCAATAGGCGACTTTGCAGGCGCGGAGGCATGTGCCAGCTGCCACTCCGATCAGTACGATGCGTGGGCAACATCGACGCACGGACAGGCCGGCGGCGTTCCTGGACCCGACATCGTCGTCGCTCCATTCACCGGCCGCTCCATCCAGTTCGCTGACGCGACGGTTACACCTCAAGTTCGCGGTGGCACGTATGAGTTCGTGGTGCAGCAGGGGGGCTTTGAAGAGTCGACGTTCGAAGTCAGCGGGGTGATCGGTGGGGCACATATGATCGGAGGCGGCACACAGGGCTTTATCACCGGCCGAACCGATGGGACCGAGCGTTTCCTGCCGTGGGACTGGTCGGGTGCCTCATCAGAGTGGTTCTGCAACACCGGCTCAAGAACCGATCAGGGCTGGGAACCCATAACCTCCGACATGCGCCTCGCCGACTGTGGCGACTGGCCGCCTGTGCGCCCGATCGGCACCATCGATCGGTTCGCGAACTGCCAGGAGTGCCACGGCAGTCAGGTCCTGACCGAGCTCGATCCAGGATCCGGATATACAACCCAGTACACGACCCTTCAGGTCAACTGCGAATCGTGTCACGGGCCAGCTCAGCGTCACGTCGATCTCGCGAGCTCCGGCGTCATTTCTGCGGACGGTGACATGGGTATCGAGAGCCTCGTATATCGGGACAAAGACGAGTCGCTGTCGGTCTGCTTCCAATGCCACGCTCTCAAGGATGTCCTCCAGGAAGGCTACCTGCCGGGCGAATCCCTCGAGGCCTTCTACGCGCTCAAGTATCCAGTTCTGGGCGACCAGCCCTACGCTCCCGACGGTCGAGTTCGGAGCTTCGCGTATCAGGCGAATCATCTCGCCAGCGCGTGTTACCTGCTCGGCCCGATGGACTGTGCGAGCTGCCACGAGCCACACGCTCAGGGGTATTGGGACATCGACCGCAGGCCGCTGGCAGATCCGCTTGACGACGGGCAATGCACGTCATGCCATGTTAGCAAGATGCTCGACGTCGAGGAGCACACCTTCCACCCTGCTGAATCGGATGGATCTCAGTGTGTCTCATGTCACATGCCCTATCTGCAGCATTCGGAGGTCGGTGCCGGCATTGAGTTCGCACGTTCGGACCACACGATCGCGATACCGCGCCCAGTCTTCGACGGAGACATCGGTCTCGAGGGGGCATGCGTCCAGTGCCACACCGACCAGACTCCGCGGCAGCTTCAGTCTCAGATGCGGACGTGGTGGGGTGAGCTAAAGCCTCATCGCCCACTCGTAACCGGAATTGCGACCGAGTTCCGGGCCAGGAACGTCTCCGAGGCAGCAGATCTGCTCCTGCACCCGGAGGAAAACGATCCGTTCATTCAGTTCCAGGCGTTAAGTCGACTGCTGACGGCCTACCTGCAGGCGGACGTCGCAGCAATGCCGGAGAACGTCGAACAAGGCTTGCTCGCTCTGACGGCAAGCGAAGACCTGGACGTTCAGTCGCTCGCACTCGCGGCCCTTCACTGGACCCGCGGTGACGATCCGGCGGTCCGTGCCCGCCTGGTGGAGGCCCTGTCCAGCGCGGCCACAGACGGTCCGCTCCGTGGACGCTGGATCCTGGCGCTTGGATTCCTGGGCGACCGCGCGCGGGACGACGCGGACTACGCGACGGGTGCCATCGCATACCGAAAAGCGCTGGAACTGAGTCCCAATGACCCCCGGGTGCTTCACGCCCTAGGACAGCTACACAATCGATCGGGCTCATGGCCGCTGGCGATCCAGGCGATCGGGCAGAGCTTGGTCGCAGACCCTGATCAGCCCCTCGCGTGGGTGAATCTGGGTATCGCCCAGGCTGGAAATGGTGACCCCGAAGCCGCCCGGACCTCTTACGAGTCGGCGCTTCAGCTCAACCCGCATGAGCCACTCGCCCACTTCAACCTCGGCAACGCGCATCAGAGGGCTCAGCGCCACGAGGAGGCAGCAATCGCTTACGCACGGGCCGTCGACGCCGATCCGGGACTCGGGCTCGCGCACTTCGAGCTGGGCCGCACTTACATTCGTCTGGAACGATTCGAGGACGCGCTCAGACATGCCCGACGGGCCGTCGAGTTCTTGCCAGACCATCAAAGTTCACGCCAGATGCTCGCCGACCTCGAACGCGCGCTCGGCGAATGAACCACGACGAGTACCTCCAGCACGACGCGACAGCGCTCGCCAGGCGCGTCCAGGCCGGTGACCTAAAGGCCGACGAACTGGTCGAGATAGCTCTGGCGCGCATCGAAGCCTTCAATCCGAGGCTCAATGCCGTGGTCCGACTGATGACGGATGACGCCCGTCGGAGCGCAGCGAACCCCCTGTCTGGACCCTTCACCGGCGTGCCGTTTCTCGCGAAGGACCTGGGCAGCATGTACGCCGGGCATCCGACCTCATCCGGGTCGCGCTACCTGGCCAACACGGTCGTCGGCTGGGACAGCGAACTCGCCAGCCGAGTGAAATCCACCGGAGTCTCCGTGGTGGGGAAGACGAACACGCCCGAGTGGGGACTGCTGCCGGTTACCGAGTCAGCCCTCTTCGGACCATGTCGGAATCCTTGGGACAGAGATCTGTCTCCGGGTGGGTCAAGCGGTGGGGCCGGTGCAGCAGTCGCTACGGGCATCGTGCCTATGGCGGGGGGAGGCGACGGCGGCGGCTCCATTCGTATTCCCGCGTCCTGCTGCGGCCTTTTTGGCCTGAAGCCGACCCGAGGACGCACCCCGACCGGCCCGAATCGGGGTCAGTTGTGGCGAGGAGCAACCATCGAGCATGTCCTCACGCGGTCGGTGCGCGATTCGGCCGCAATGCTGGACGCGACGGAGGGGCCGGACGTTGGCTCAGCGTTTGAGATTGCGCCTCCCACCCGCGCCTACACGGAAGAGGTCGGTGCTCCGGCCGGCCGGCTCAAGGTCGCCTGGACGACGACCCCGTGCGTACCAACCGACGTACACCCGGACTGCATCGCCGCGGTCGAGGACGCTGCCCGACTCCTTGAGGAGCTCGGGCACGACGTTGTCGAGGACGACGTCCCGATCAATGGTCAAGAATTCTCCCAGAACTTTCTGACCGTGGTCGCGGGGGAACTCGGAGCGGATCTCCGTGATGCCGAACGCTTCGTCGGCCGACCGCCCGGCCGTGGCGACCTTGAACCGAGCACGCGCGCGCTCGGGTTGATCTCGGAAGCTCTGTCCGCACAAGAATTCGCCGGAGCGCTGCGAGGTCTGGAACTCCTCGGTCGACAGGTCGGCACCTTCTTCGAGGACTACGACATCATCCTCACTCCCACGCTCTCCAAGCCTCCACCACCCATCGGCACGATCGGGTCGACCGCGGCCGAGCAGGCGCAACTCCGTTTCCTCGGACTATTTGGGTCGGGCCGCCTCATGAAGGCGGCGGGACTTATCGAGAAGGCGGCCCAGAGTGCGCTCGACTTCATTCCGTGGACGCCCATCTACAATGTGACCGGACACCCCGCAATGTCCGTTCCGCTCTTCTGGAACAGCGCCGGCCTTCCTGTAGGTGTGCACTTCGTAGGCCGTTTCGGTCGCGAAGATGTCCTCTTCCGGCTGGCCGCCCAACTCGAAGAGGCGCGACCGTGGTTCGACAGGCTCCCCCCGATCGCGAGAGAACCGGCCGGCGCAACGTAGCCGCTATCAGTTCGCGCGGAACCCGATCGGGCTCGACACCAGCACAGAAACGTGGCGATCCGAGTTCAAGGCGGGCCGAGCTCGACCAACTGAGTGAAGAGTTGGTCATGCCTGGCCGGCGCAGCACCCTCAGCGGACACCGACATCCTCTTAAGTCAGGATCGCTCGCAGAAAGTCTGCAATAACGCCATGCACGGCATCATTCGAGGCAGGAGAGAGTATGTCACCCGCAGGCACATGCCCCGACGGGTCCTCGCTTAGCAGGTCGGTGAGCTGCGTTACAATGGCAGGCGGCATCCGCTCGACGACTCGCGCCGTCTCCGTCGGGTCCACGACCTGATCATCCGTCGAGTAAACCACTAGGGTCGGGGTGGTGATCCCCGAGACGTCGAGAGGGCGCACGAACTCGACGAGTCCCATCATGGTTGCGATTGCAGAGATCGGATAACACGTAGTCCAGTGACACGCCTGCTCACCGTTCTCAGCGGTGGAGCACCGCTCCGTACCAGCTACGAGCCGAGCGACGAGCGCTCGCCAGGATAGCAACATGATCCGCGCCTGACTGTCGCTGGCTGGTAGTTCGGCGACAGCATAACGACGGCGCCGAGTCGATCCTGTGCTTCCTCACGGGTAGCGGCCCACATGGCGAGCGTGCCCCCTGTGGAGGTCCCGATGAGTACCACGGTCTCTCCCAATCCTGCCACCGACGCCGACAGCCTCCGCGGCATCAGACAACCAGCCCTCAACGGTCGCCTCGGCCATCGCCGGGCCGGGCCGTCCGTGCCCCATCAGTCTCGTGAAATGGACGTTCGCAACGAATGTCGAGGCCAGATCCGATACCACTGGCTCGATCTCGTGTCGGTCAGCGGAGAAGCTGTGCAGGTATACGATAGAGATCGGTGTGCGTGCGCGAGACTCCGTGTCGTGCCAGACGCTTCCTCTCGCGTCCCCGGTTCGAATCTCGGGGATACCACCTTCTTCGCTCGCAATCCAGCGATCCAGATCGTCCGTAGGGGAGGCTTCTCGCCACTCAACCTCGAAGCGCACCCGAGGACCCATGACCACGGCAAGCACCAGCCCAACACCCACCGCGACGCCACCGAGCCGCCGCCTTGAGGACCGTGGTTTCCGCGTCGTCATCACTGTCCACGCTGCCGGCGCACTCTTCTGGTTGCCTTAAATCCTACCCCTGCTCAGAGATCACTTTCTTGCTCGTCAACTTGAGGCCCAGTGTCTCTCCCTTGAGGATGGCCGGTACGCCCTCATCCATCCACACCGGCGCCGGTGCATCCATGAGGTAATGGTCGAAGAACTGCTGCATGCGTACCGCCCAGTCTCGCTGATTGTGCTCCTGTCGCAGCCCGTGTGCCTCGCCATTGTAGTTGAGCATCCAGACCGGCTGGGCCAGCCGGCGCAGCGCCACGAAGAACTCGATGCCCTGGTACCACGGCACGGCCCCGTCGGCGTCGTTGTGCATCATCAGGAGCGGGGTGCTGATCTTGTCAGCCGTGAAGATCGGCGAGTTCTCGATGTAGCGAAGAGGAGTGTCCCAGAGGGATCCACCAATTCGACTCTGCGTTCGCTCGTACTGAAACGCCCGGCTCATTCCCGTCTGCCAGCGGATACCGCCGTAGGCGCTGACCATATTCACTACGGGAGCACCCGCCTCAGCGGCCGCGAAGAGGTCTGTTCGAGTAACCATGTACGAGATCTGATAGCCGCCCCACGAATGCCCTTGGACACCAATCTTGTCGCGGTCGACGAAGCCTCGGTCGACCAGACCGAGAACGCCGGGCACTACAGCATCAACAGAACTCTCGCCGGGGTACCCGATCTTGTAGGGGATGTCGGGCACGAACAGCAGGTAGCCACGGCTCACATAGAAGCTACGGTCGATCGAAGAGCTTCCGGCGGCGGGAACGAAGTACTGGTGCAGGCCGTCCGAGGACCTCTCGTAGAAGTACACCATCATCGGGTACTTCTCAGTGGGGTCGAACCCGTCTGGCTTGTAAAGAATTCCTTGCAGCGGAGCCCCGTCGCTCGACGTCCATTCCACGATCGCCGCACTCCCCCAACGGTACTCTGATTGCTGCGGGTTCGCGTCCGTCACCTTCCGGGGGTCCTCGAGCGCGGAGTTGGTCACCCAGATGTCTGGGAATTCCTCAAAGGTCGAGCGCGTGAACGTCACGATGTCCGCGTCCTCCGCCCTTCGCACTCCGGCAAACCGTGCACCAGCCTCTATCATCGCCTCGGGGGCATCGCTCCCCTCGAATCGGTCGGTGTAGATGCCGGCGTCCTTCGTGTACAGGTGGAAGGAGGAGAGCATCACGTCGTCGTCCGCAGGCACCACAGGGTCATCCCGATCCAGATCGAGGTACCGGAAACGGGTATCCGTGGCCCGGCCAACGCCTTCGGTGAGGTTACGCGGTGCGTCTCCACCCGTTGGGTCGATGGCCCAGATGTCGAACTGATCGTACACCACGAACGCTTCATCATCCGCAGTCCAGCCGGCGGACCCGTACGAACGCAGCGCATCAGGATGGTCATCGAGCAGGTCGTGGAAAGGCACGGCCATGTCGCCCGTGAGATTGATCGTCTCACCGGTCTCGACGTCGACCCCGAACCACGCTTTCTCGAATCCGTCCCACCGTGTCACATAGCGCTCGGACGGCGAAAGGGTGCCATCCCCGCGGATCATCTCAGCCGCGAGTCGACGGGAGCCGTCTGTCACATCGACTAGGTAGAGATCCGAATAGAAGCCGTCCCACGAGATCAACTGCCGATAGGGCACATCACTCGACCCCAGCGCCACATCTCCGTCTCCGTCGGAGCCAACCTCGACGTCCGGCATGTCCGGGGTCGCCAGCTGCAGCGTCCGGCCACTCTCCAGGTCGAGCATCGCTTGGTAGGTGCGCTCCCGCTCTCGCTCAGCCTGGACCAGCTGCATTGGCTGAAGCAGCGGGTCCTTCCAGTTCCAGATGTCTACCTCAACTCGATCCCCCTCTGGCGTCTCGTTTTCGGCGTCGGGGCGCGGGGCGATGGCGGTCCCGAAAAACACTCGATTTCCCGAGTCCGAAAAAGAGATGTCACCGTTCTCGCTCGGGGCCCATCCCGCAGTCAAACCCGATCCACCCGGCGCTACCCGAGCCGTCGCCGCGCCATCCTCCGCGACATACAGCGCGAACGCAGGAGCTTCGTTCGTCCGGTCATCCCGATCTGTCAGAAACGCAGCTTCACCTTCGTCGGAGACAGCAAGCTGCACGTAGCGGCCCTCTCCGAACGCTACGGCATCTGCGGATTCAGTCGTCCCTATGCGGAACACACCATCCGCGCTCCCATCGAGGCCTGAAGCCGTGTAGAACATCGCCGAGCCACCCGAGGCGAACTGGTAGTCGACGACGTGGTCGAAGCGGCGCTCCGATCCGGATTCGAACGTACGGACGACCAACGTGGCACCGTCATCCAGGCGAGGCGCCGAATCCTCATCGTCATCCTCTGCCGCTTCGTCGTCCGAGTCGGCGGCATCGTCCGAGACATCGTCACCGGCGGACTTGCGCAGATACGCGAACCAGTCGGCATCCTCCTCTGGCATTCTGAAAGACTGCACGTCCGCGACACGGGTCACAGAAAAGTTGGACAGGTCGACGATGGCGAGAGAGTCCCCGGGCAGGTCGTCCCCACCCTGTCCATCCTCACGAGCAGCATCGACCGCACCTTCCATCGGTGCGACGAGCGAGACGAGATAGCGGGAATCCGAAGTAAAGCGGGGAGAGGCGCCACGCTCCACCGTCACGCTTCGGTCACCGGCGAGGCTCTGAATCACGAGGGAGGCGTCTCCGCCCCCCGGCACCAGCCGGTAGGCAAGCCATGACCCATCGGCCGACATCAAATCATTCTGGATGCGATTCCAGAGATCGTAGTCCGTGTGCTCAAGCACACGGGGCTCCTGAGCTGCGAGCGGGCCGGCGATCAGAAGCAGCGGAAGAAGTCGCAGAAAGGCAGGGATGATCTTCATAGCGAAGCCAGTTTCGATGTCGGGAATCCGAAGCCTACGGTACCTGCCGTCCACGGCCCCGGCAACGGAACCCGTGGGCATCTCACCCTTCATGCAACTGGCGACAGGACTTCGTCCAGACCACGTTATCCGCCGCTCTGCACCTCCCTTATGAAACCGATGACGGCTACCTCGACGATGATACGATCCTCAACCCTCCTCCTCTCCTGCATGTTCGCCCTCGCGGCATCAGCAGCCGCTCAGTCAGGTACTGAGCGCGGGGAGTGGGCAGTGTACGGGGGCGATGCCGGGCACACGCGGTACGCACCTCTCGATCAGATCGACGCAGAGAACGCGGGCACCCTCGAGATCGCCTGGCGCTGGAGCGCACGGAACTTCGGGCCGAACCCGTTCGTCCGGTCGTCGACGACGCCGCTAGTGGTGGACGGGGTGATGTACGCGACAGCCGGCATGCGTCGAGCCGTAGTTGCGATTGATCCTGGGACAGGAGAGACGCTCTGGACCTGGAGCATGAACGAAGGCGAGCGCCTGGCCAGGGCACCGAGACCGAACCCTGGTCGTGGAGTGAGCTACTGGTCTGACGGGGCTGGGGACGACCGCATCCTCTCGGTTACGCCGGGATACCACATGGTGGCCCTCGACGCCGACACCGGATATCCGGTCGAAGAATTCGGGGATGGCGGAACGCTCGATCTCATGGAGAACCACCGGTCCCGCGATGGAATTCCACTGGTCGGGACGATCGGCTCAAGCTCACCTCCCACCGTCGTCGGTAATGTCATCGTCGTCGGATCGGCTCACCACGTCGGCCTCCGTCCGCCGTCGCGTGTGAACACTCCCGGGGATATCCGAGGCTTCGACGCCCGCACCGGAGACCTCCTGTGGACATTCAAGACGATCCCGGAGCCAGGAGAGGAAGGCCACGACACCTGGCTGAACGAGTCTGCGAGCTACACTGGCAACGCAGCGTCCTGGCCACCCATCTCTTATGATGCCGAGACCGGCTACGTCTACGTCCCGACCGAGGCAGCGACAGGCGACTACTACGGGGGACACCGGCCCGGGAACAACCTGTTCTCGACGTCGCTGCTCTGCATCGACTCCAGGACCGGCAAGAAGATCTGGCACTACCAGATCATCCATCACGACATCTGGGACTGGGACAACCCGACTTTCCCGATCTTGGCCGACATCGACATCGACGGCGTGCCACGGAAGATCGTCGCTCAGCTCACCAAGCAAGGCTTCACGTATGTGTTCGACCGCCTCACGGGCGAGCCCGTATGGCCGATCGAGGAGCGTGAGGTCCCGCAGACGGACGCGCCGGGTGAATGGACATCACCCACCCAGCCCTTTCCTACGAAGCCACCGCCGTTTGAGCGTCAGGGCTTCACCGAGGACGATCTGATCGACTTCACGCCGGAGATCAAGGCACGGGCGCTGGAAGCGGTCGCGGATTATCGAATGGGTCCGATATTTTCGCCGCCGTCCATAATTGACGCGCCGGACGGAACCATGGGGACACTGTCCCTGCCTAGCACGATCGGCGGCGCCAACTGGGAGGGCGGGGCGCTCGATCCCGAGACGGGAATGCTGTACGTCGGCTCCCAGACGAACGCTTCGATTCTCCAGTTGATCCCTGGCGGGGATCAATCGGACATGGATTACATCTTCGGTTTCGCGCGCGCCTCGATCGCGCGCGGCGTACCGATCGTAAAGCCGCCCTGGGGCCGGATCACCGCTCTCGACCTTTCGTCAGGGGATATGGCATGGATGGTCCCCAACGGCGACACCCCGGAGGGAGTAGCCGAGAGTCTCGGCATCGATGAGTCGCTGGTACCCCGGACTGGAAAGGTCTCACGGGCCAGCGTGCTGGTGACCCGGACGCTGCTGCTCTCAGGTGAAGGGGCTTCCGGGGCGCCCACGTTCCGTGCACTCGACAAGGCAACCGGAGCCACGATCGCCGAAATCGAGCTTCCCAACGCACAGATCGGCCTGCCCATGACCTACATGCACGAAGGCCGGCAGTACATCGTGATTTCGGTCGGAGGCGGCGGCGAGCCGGCCGAACTGATCGCGCTGGCGCTTCCATCAGACTGAACTGAGTAGGTGCCAGGGTCTAAAACGGCCCCCAAACTGCGTTACGATGGAGCATATAATGCCAGGCATCGACCACGCTCGTTCGCATCCTGCGCTGACCGACGCGCAGACGGGGCTGGCAAATCGACTACGCTTCGATCTGGTGTACAACTACCTGTTCCTTGCCAGGAACCCTGGGTTTTCGTTCACGGTCCTGCTGGTGTCGGCCGAATAAGAGGAACGTGCGTCGACGCCTGAGATCCGAGCGATGGGGCAAGCGATTGAATTCCACGACCCGAGACTCTGACCTCGTCTCTCACATCGGGCGGGGGCCGCTATGTCGTCCTGGTACTTGGGACAAACCTACAGGGCCGATCGTATCGAGGCTGCGCTGATGGACCTCGCTCCGGGCAATATCTGCTTCGTCCTAGCTGTGTACTCCGACGAAATTCAGAGCTCCCTGGCCTTGCTTTGCTCAGCTGATACGGCACTCCTGGCTCCTGAAGCCTCCGGCGGCGGAATGGAATTCGCCTAGCCGACTACTCCACTCGGCCGACGGTCGGCCTCAGCAGTCGACGAGCTCGATCGCGTCGGGCTGATTGGGCACCACACACAGGAACGAGAACCCGTTCTCCTCAGCCTCGTAGTTGTGCTGCACCCCGCCGGGGATATACACCACGTCACCCGCCTTCACGTGGTGGACATCGTCACCGATCTGCACCTTAGCACTACCACTCAACACGTACTGTTCGTGCTCGACCTTGTTCGTATGAAGCGGCATGCCTCCACCGGGCTCCATGATGAAGCGCCGGAGTGCGAAATTCGGGCCCTGATCGGGACCGATGAGGATTTGAATCTTCGTGTCCTTGCCAGCCTTCACTTCTTCGGCGGGCAAAGTATCGACATGTCGTACCGACATCGCTGAAAACCTCCGGGAATCACACATGAGACGTAGCAAGAACAGGAGCAAAAGTCTGCTCGGTGCGCAACTCACGGCCCTGTTCGTCATCGGCGGCTGTCAGTCGAACGACGCGGAACCGTCACTCATTCCAGTAGAACAGCGTACGCCCAAGGTTCTGCTCATCGGCATCGACGGTGTCCGCGCTGACGTCCTCGCCGAGGTGCTCACCCCGAACATAGACGCGCTCGCCGCGGTCGGATCCTTCACGGCCCGGACCCGAACCACGACGCCGTCCGTGAGCGGCCCGGCGTGGTCCTCCATGCTGACGGGCGTCTGGCCGGAGAAACATGGAGTGACAAGCAACGATTTCACGGGCCGGAGTTACGGGGAGTATCCAGATTTCCTAACTCGCATTGAGCAGGACAACCCGAATATGGCCACGTTCGCCGCGGGCGACTGGATTCCACTCTTGGAAATCGAAGGTGGCAATCCCACGCTCTCACACGAGATCGACGTGAGGTTTCCACTGGACGGCTATGATCTGGGCTGGGCCGAGGGGGATGCAGAGGCCACATCGCTTGCGGTGCGTCATCTCAACGAGGCGGACCCTGACGCGATGTTCGTCTACCTCGGGAATCCCGATGAAACCAGTCATGAAACGGGCTCGATCGGATCAGAGTATCGTGCAGCGATAGCCCTTTCCGATCAGCACGTCGGGGCACTCGTCGCGGCCGTCCGTTCGCGGCCGAGCTTCAGGGCAGAGAACTGGCTGATTCTGATCAGTACCGATCACGGGCGCACCAGCGACGGTGACCACGGCGGTGACTCGCCAGTGGAAATGACGACCTTCATCCTGGCCAGTGGCCCTGGAACTGCGATCGGAACCCCCTCCGAGGAAACGTTCATCGTCGACGTCGCAGTGACCGCACTGGACCACCTCGGCATCGCCATCGACCCAACCTGGGGTCTCGACGGGAATCCAGTAGGAGTGCGCTGACCCGGGAGCCAGTCCGTTTGTCGAGCGAAACGATGGGGGCGGCGTAGGAGCTTCCCCACACTTCCTGATTCACCCCAAGATCGATTCCCGTGTCAGCCCTTCAGCCGATACCGCGAGATTCGAGGCGGTGGATCGATGTAATAATTGAAGTGCATTTATTCTCGCCTTGGACGATCGAGTTACTGATTTTCAGGCGTGACTTTGGCTGATCCCGGCACCCTCATTTTCGACGATGGCAATGCCATCAGCAGGGAGGCTCTCAACTGCCACCTGCGCCTTCTCAAGGAGACGGTCGAGCAGGAGTTGGTCGGTCTCCGACTGCACAGCGCCTTCAGCCTCCTAGGTCAACTTGACGGTCTAGATCAAGTCATATTCACTCTCGAAGTCATCGACCGGAATGGACGTCTCACGGGTTTGACGAAAGCCGACTTCGTTGAGTGCATTGCCTTAGGATTCAAAGCTGACGCTCTGATATGCCGAACCGTAGCGGCGGAAGACTCTGCTGCTCAAGTCAGGAACCTGGGGTTAGCAGTGCGGCCAGTTCTTCCGGTGTGAGGTCCAAGGCAGACTTGGCGCCCATGCCTCCAGCGATACGCTTCTTGGGGCCCTTGAACTTCGACTTGCCCTCAGTGGGAGGTGCGCCCGCATAATCGAACTCGTCGAGGTGGATCTTGTCCACACCGCGACCGAGGCGGTGCTCCAGACTCTTGATCGCCCCCAGATCGCCAGCGGTGACAAATGTGATCGCTGTTCCAGTCGCGCCTGCGCGACCGGTTCGTCCGATGCGGTGAACGTAGTCTTCCGGATCAAGCGGGACATCGTAGTTCACGACATGGGTAATTCCATCGACGTCGAGCCCGCGCTGGGCGACGTCGGTGGCGACCAGCACGCGAACTTCACCCTGGGCGAACCGCTCCAGGGCACGCGTCCGAGCCTTCATGTGCTTGTTGGAGTGCATCGCATCGACCTTGATGCCTTCGCGGCTGAGCATCCCTTCCAGGACGTCGGCGCCGGCCTTCGTCCTCGTGAAGATCAACACATGATCCCATCCCGGCTCCTTGATAAGACTGCGAAGCAGATCGTTCTTCTTGTCGGGCTTCACCGAGTAGAAGCGCTCGTCGATGCCGTCTGCGGTCGTGCCCGGAGGCGTCGCCTCGATCCAGAGGGCTTCGTTCGTCAGGCGCAAAGCGAGGTCGTGAACGCCGTTTGGCATCGTCGCGCTGAAGAGCATCGTCTGACGCTTCTTCGGCATGCCTCGAAAGACATCCTCAATCTGAGGCCGGAAGCCCATGTCGAGCATCCGATCAGCCTCGTCGAGTACGAGGTAGTTCACCTTGCTCAGGTCAACACGCTTCGACTGCATGTGGTCGATGAAGCGCCCAGGGGTAGCGACAATCACCTCGTAGCCCTGCTCGAGAGCTTTGATTTGATGGGTGTAGCTGACGCCCCCGAAGATCGCCTCAGAGCGAATGCTCGTGCCCTTAGAAAGCTCCACGGTGTCATCCGAGACCTGCTGAGCCAACTCACGGGTCGGACAGAGCACGAGTACCTGCAGGCCTCCTCCGATGTTGATCCGTTCCAGAGCTGGAATCATGAAGGCCGCGGTCTTCCCGGTCCCGGTCTGAGCGATGCCGACGACGTCGGATCCGGTCAGTCCGGCAGGAATTCCCTGGGCCTGAATAGGAGTGGGGACTTCCCAGCCAAGCGCCTCGACGGCAGCCAGGCGTTCGGGTGATAGCCCAAGATCAGAAAAGCGTTTTGTATCCGGCACGAAGCTATCCTTCCAACGAGAGCTCCGACCGTTACGAAATCGAGGGCGAAGCAGGAACGGGGGAAAGCTAACGAGCTTCAAGTGCGCGTCCCAGACAAAACGGTGGCCGCGCCCCGGAGACACCTCCGAGAAAGCGAACAATGCCCGGCCCACGCATGCAAAAGTGAAGCCCGGACAGTGGCCGCGTGGAACAACTGACTCAGAGGGATGTCGGCTTAGGTCAACCTATCTCTTATCCCAATTCACGAGCGAGAAAATGGAAACTGGCGACCCTCTTTGAGGATGTTGTTCAGGCCCACCGGAAGAAGACAGTCACCTGCCCCACCATGTCCCGGAGGGAAATTCCTTGCGAAGGGGGTGATGCTCAAACAAATTGGCCGCCGAGTGAACCAAACACCCGCGCGGCTCAAGTGAGCGCCCAACCAATCTGGCACTCGGACGATGGACACGAACAATTCCGACTCCCCTCGCACGTCGGTTCTTTTCGTCTGCCTCGGCAACATCTGCCGATCGCCTCTCGCCGAGGGGATCTTTCATCATCTCGTCGATGAGGCCGGACTCTCGGAGCGCTTCGACGTCGACTCGGCCGGCACCGGATCCTGGCACCTAGGCGAGCTACCCGACGCCAGAGCCAGCATGGTCGCCAGTCAGCATGGCGTCGAGCTCACCACGCGCGCTCGACAACTGACGCCGGAAGACATGCAGCGCTTCGACGTCGTGATTGCAATGGATCATGAGAACCTGCGCAACATCGAGCGTATGGCTGACGCTGCAGGATCCGAAGCCCGGATCAAACTACTGCGGGCCTACGACTCGGACGGTGACGGGGAAGAAGTGCCGGACCCGTACTACGGTGGTGCCAGTGGATTCGAAAACGTCTACGAGATGGTCCGGCGCTCCTGTCAGGTACTACTCGAGGAACTGCGCGCGGCGTAGTTGTCCACGTGGTCGTCCAACGGCCACCGAATTTGTCAGGCGGTCGAGTCGACACCGACCATCGCCCCGATTCGTCCGAATCCCTCTTCAAGAATTTCGTCTGAGGTCGCAAAGCTGAGTCGAACCCACCGGTCGTCACCGAAAGCGGCACCCGGAACCAGGGCGACCCCCTGTTGCTCAAGGAGATCGGAGCACCACGCCGTGGCGCTCTGGACCTCCCCATCGAAAAATCCGTCGACGCGGAAGTAAAGATAGAACGCTCCACCCGGCTCGACATAGGCGACACCGGGGAGAAGGTCCTTAAGTCGTGCTACTACGAGGTCCCGGCGTCGACGAAAGGCGGCACCCATCTCGTCGAGGGAGGCATTGGCCGAGTCCTCGTCGGAGTAGGCCGCCAGCGCCGCGACCTGTGAGGGCGTCGCTGCATTCGAAGTGATCTGACTCTGAAGCGCGGTGAACTTCTTGGCGACCTCCGGATCCGTCCACGAATACCCGATGCGCCAACCAGTCATCGCATAGCTCTTCGATGCTCCATCGATGAGAACGAATGGCCCGAGACTTCCCTCGGGGAGATCGAGAATCCCCGGCGCGGCACCGTCGCCATCGTGGTAAATGTTTCGATAGATCTCATCGCTCAAGAGCCACACACGGCGGTCTCTGCACCACTCCGCGATCGCCTGCAGTTCGGCCGTGGAGTAGATGGCACCCGTGGGATTGCTTGGGCTGTTGATCACCAGGCCTCGAGTAGCGTCTGTGACCGCCGCATCGAGTTCGGCTGGCGTAATCTTGAAGTCCCTCGACTCTTCGCCGAAGACGGCCTTCGGCTCAGCACGGGCGATTGTGACGAGGTCTGGATAGGTGGTCCAGTAGGGCGCGGCGATCAGCACTTCATCGCCGGGGCCGAACAGCGTAAAGATTGCGTTGAAAAGGCACTGCTTCGCTCCCGCAGTGACGACGACGCCCTCCCACGACATCTCACGATTCGCCCGTTTTGAGAGATGACTGCCAATGGCTTTCCGTAGATCCTGGATTCCGGCAGGCGGCGTGTATCTTGTTTTTCCCGCTCGGATTCCGTCGATGGCAGCCTCCGAAATGAACGCAGGGGTGTCGAAGTCCGGTTCGCCCGCACTCAAATTGATGATGTCCCGACCTTCTGCGGCCAGCTTCTTCGCGAGAGTACTGACTGCGATCGTGGCGGATGGCTTGAGCTTTTCGACGTTGGAGCTGAACTGCATCGGTACCTCGGCCTAAATTCTGCAGGGGGGTGAATATGGCGGTAGCCCATTCCGCATGAAAGCGCAGACGCACGCCGCCACTGGACCGAGCTACAGGCACCGATCACCTTCCGCCCCCCATGAACACACCAATTCCTCACCTGCATTTCGACTTCGTCGACCCGCGCTCGTGGTTCGTATCGCAGTTGATCGAAGCAGACGAAGCGCTCACACCTGCTACGATCGTTTGGTCCGGCTTCGAGACACGGCCGCCGCCGACCGTGATGGTCAGCCGAGACGACCCGGCCCTGGATGACCTCTGGTCGGAAGCCCACGCGATCGCGGCGGAACTGGAGATCACGCTCAATCCGCCCCCGCTAGTGCCGTGGACAAGGAAGGCACACGAACTGGTCTTGCACGCCGAGAGGTCAGGCTCAGGGCCCCAGCTGCGGCGTTCGATCTTCGAGGGATACTTCATGGAGGGGCTCGACATCGGACGCGTCGACGTGCTCGTGGAGCTCGCCCGGGCGACGGGACTCGACCCCACCGAGGCCAAGGCGGTCCTCGATGTGGACCGATTCCAGGCCGAGGTTATCCAGAGACAGGCCGAGGCGATGCAGCGTGGGATCACCCAAGTGCCGGTCCTGGAGTTAGGCGACGCCCGGCTCACGGGCTTCCACAACGCCGCTGTCCTCCGCACCTTTCTCAGCATCTGATCTTCATCCCCCGACACCCATCGCAACGAATCATGGCCGGTTACCAACGCAAGACGGCATTCTCGCCCCAGGAAATTCTGGAGAGAGCACAGGGATTTCTCCCTGACATGCTCGGATTGAGCCGTTCGAAGGAGTCCTCGCACAGCGCTACGTACAACGGCGCCGAGGGCACCGTCACAGTATCTGCGCATCGCCACGGCCCCTACACAGATGTAGTTGCGAACACCGACCGACTGCGTACGTCGAGGCTCGATTACGAAGTGCAGCGATTCCTTAATCAGCTGCCGTACGAGCCCGGAGACGCAGGTGGTCCCGGCTCAGGCGCGCCGAGCTGAAGAGAACAACGTGGAAAACTTTGAAGACCTCGGCGTCGCACCCGAGCTAGCCGAGGCACTCGCTGCCGAAGGCATCGAAACCCCTACCCCCCTCCAGAGAGATGCCATTCCGATCATTCGGAAAGGCAACAACCTCGTCCTGGAGGCGGGCCCAGGCAGTGGTCTCCTCGTCGGATGGGCGACTGGTCTGATTGAGCGGATCGAGGCGGCCGGTGAGGGCCCCCGGGTCTTGGTTCTAAATTCAACGGACGAAGCCGCCGATCAGTTGGCCGAGGCCATGGCTCGCCTGACGGTCGGTACCGACCACCGTGTGGCGGCCCTTGGCGGAGCCTGGGTGCGGCCCGAGAAGGCCGACATCGTCTTTGGGACGCCCACGAGCATCCTGCAAGTCGTGGCCGAGAACAATCTATCGCTCGCACTCGTTGATGCAGTTGTTGTCGATCAGGCACAGCTCCTCGAGTCAGTCGGGCGTCTTCCGGGGGTTGAGCAGGTCTTCGATTACCTGCCCGAGGGTACACAGCGTGTACTGTCTGCCTTGCCCATAACGCCGGCAGTTGCTGATCTGGTGGATCGGGCTTTCAAACGAACGGTGACAATTCCGTCGACAATGAACGAGGTCACCGCAAGCCGGGGCACCGTTCGCTTTCGGATCACACCTGAGCCGCGTGAAGCGGCTGCCCTGAATGTCATCGAATCGCTTCTGGGTGACGGAGCCCGGCACGCGCTGGTCTACTGCCGGACAGAGGACCGAGCGGCTGATATCGGCGATTACCTCACGCTGCACGGATTTACCGCAGGGGCACCGGGTGACGAGTCTGTGCCGGTCTGGCTGGGCGTGGACGCGCTCGAGGCCCGTGCCCAGGCTAAGGATGTCGAAGGTGTGGTTGTCGTGAGCTGCGACTGCCCCGCTGATGACGACACATTGGATCGCCGTCATTCGATGGGCGCCGACAACGTCGTGGTGCTGCTTCCGCGAGAAGTTGCGCATCTCAAACGACTCGGGCGACGCACCGGCTATGAGACAGTCCCGTTTCCACCGAAGTCCGGGCCGAACGACAGTGTCGCTCAGCTGCGTGAGTCGATCGATCGCGCTATGGAGACGGAGGACATCACCCCCTACTTGGTGGCGCTCGAGCCTCTACTGGCCCGCTACGATGCGGCCGAGATCGCGGCAGCGGCCCTCGCGCTGCTCAGGAAGAAGACAGCGCCCGCAGCTCCGGCATCGCCAGCTCAGCCACACCGTGCTGCGGCACAAGCAACCGGGACGCCCTCCTGGGCGAAGCTCTTCATCACCGTGGGTGAACGCGATGGTCTCGAGAAAGGCGACCTGCTCGGAGCGATTACCGGCGAAGCCGGAATCGATGGCGCTGCGGTCGGGCGCATCGACATCAAGGAGAGCCACTCGGTCGTCGAAGTTCACGACGCGGTCGCCCGGAATGTGATCCAGGCACTCAACGGGACGTCGATCAAAGGGCGTTCGGCCCGCGTTGACTTCGACCGGCCCCGGAAGACACCAGCACGGCATCCCAAGTCTCGTAACTGACCGCCGGGCAGACCGTCCAAAAAAAGAGACCGTGTCGCTTTCGCGACACGGTCTCTTTTTTCTCGGTCAGCAAGGGCAGTACAACGTGCACCCTCACTAGCCTGACATCAGGCTCTCACACCCCGATCGGGCAAGAACTACTGGATCGCGTCTTTCAGACCCTTACCAGCCCGGAACGCCGGCGTGTTCGTGGCCGAGATCTGAATCGTCTCGCCCGTGCGCGGGTTACGGCCCTGACGAGCCTTCCGGTGCTTCGACTCAAAGGTGCCGAAGCCAGTGATCTGAACGCGCTGCTTGTTTTTGAGGGCTGCGGAGATGATCCCATCAGCCGGAGCGAACATGGCATCAACTGCACGAGCGGCGTCAGCTTTGGTCATACCCGTGGCGTCGGCGAGGGCATCTACGAGGTCGGACTTGTTCATTTGGCGGCTCCCTACGTTAGAAACAGAGTGAAGAGTGTGCGGCCGGAGCCGCTCTGATTTGCAGGTCCGGAAAGCCTCTCGAAAGAGAGGGTCAAACACTCGAAAATCCGCATGGGATCAAGTGTTTCCGAACCCATGGCTCCTGTACCAAGGTACGGTACAGGAGCCGCGAGCGGCCGTCAAGGGAAGAGGGTGCCAAAAACCGCATAAGGCCTAGTTTTTCTGCCCATTGCGACACATTCGCAATGATTCGACCTCGAACAGAGAAATTCAACACGAGCGCCGAGCTCGACCGGGCGGGAGTCGCCGTATCGGAGGAGGGTTGCTACTCCTCGACGGTCACGTCGACCAGACGAAAAACCCGACCGTACAGACCAAGGCGAGCTACACGGTCAGCATGAGGCCGGACAAACCGACGGCTGAGACTTTGAAGAACGACTTCATGGGGTTCCCCAAAAGACGTTGTGCTTCCTGAATCGTCCTGCGGAGCGCAGCGAGCCCGGGTTTCGGTACTACTTGTAGCGGTACGTCACGCGACCACGCGATAGGTCGTACGGGGACATCTCGATCTTCACCCGGTCGCCCGCGAGCACCCGGATATAGTTCTGCCTCATCTTGCCCGACAGATAGGCCAGAACCTTGTGGTCATTCTCGAGGGTTACGCGGAACGTCGCATTGGGGAGAACCTCGGTAATGGTCCCTTCGATTTCGATCGCGTCTTTCGCCACTACGTGTCGACTTCCGTTGAATCGTGAAGGCCCTGAAGGGGCCGCATACCTTACACTGACGCTCCGGCTAGGGCAACGAGCAAAGAACACCCCCACCGGGAAAGAAATCCCAACTCAAGGCCACGGATGTCTACAAACGGAACCGATAGCTCAGCTTCACGAAAAGTCCGTCCTGTGTCGCCTGGACATCCTCGAAGCCGAACGCGGTCGCGTCCTGCATCTTGCGTGTGTACCCGAAAAAGAAGACGGTCCCTGGGGACGGCTCATAACCAATGAGTCCCTCAACCCGGAAGTCATGACCCTCTGAGCCGGAGCGAGCCACGCAGCGCCCCTCGAAGCAACCGTAGAGCGGGAGGCCTGTCTCCGGGTCTCTGAGGTCTGTGCTCACCTGAGAGCCGTACTCAAAGATCCCGCGCAGGAAGAGTGCTCGGGAGAACTGATACTGAGTCCGGATCCGCGGGATGATGGCCTCGGAATGCTCGACGCCGTCCTGCTCACGATTAAGCCGGCTGTACGTCACTCCGATCTCAGCAAGCAACGCGCTCGTCGGGTAGAGATTCATACTCACTCGGCTGGACATCGATTTTGCGATCTCCACAGCGACGCCGTACCTGCGATCAAAAATCGGCGTGTCGCTCCAGGTCAGCATAGCGTTCCCGCGGACGCGTTCCCATTTGTTGATCCAAAGGCCCGTCGTGACGCTCTTCAGCTGACCAAAATTGTCTTGACCAGGCCGGAATGCATCGAACGATCCGTCCGGATTCCCGACGAACATTCCCTCGTACTGCTCCGGCTGGAATTCGAACATCTTCAGCTTGTAGTTTGCCCAGACGGTGATGTTGTCCTTGAAACTGAAGCGGCTGTTGAGCTGGATCTCCCCCTCCCCCATGCCCTGCCCGTCCCAGAATCGGTCGTGGTCCCAGTAGCTCTTCACTTCAAGCGTGGGATTGATTTGCTCCAGGAACGCGCCGCGACCGCCGAACCACGTGTACGATGCGCGCCCATTCGCCTGCGTCGTTCCAATGCGCTGAAAGAAACCACTGCCCGGGTCAAACAGCGGTTGCGTGTCCTCAAGTTCCGCGTTCATCGAGAACGTCCGACCCGCACGCTCGAATCGGAACGAACCCATCCGACCCTCAGACCGCTCGGCCAGATTCTCGTTGTTGGTAAAACTCTGCGCGCCCATCAACGTGAACGTGTAGCGCCCGCCAAGTTGAATCCGAGCGTCCGCACCACCGACACGATTGAAATCGGCCGACGAAATCGTGCGGTCGGTGTAAACGGCACCCATGGTAGACGACGCTCCAATGTCGGCCCGCGCGCGCACGAGGTTCACATAGACGTCCGGTCCATCGGCAGAGAAAGTCTCATCAATGGCGCCGAGGTAGCCCATGTTCAGACCGCCCACTTTCCCTGTCAGTTTTCCGCCGGCGATCGGGTTCTCTACCGTCCGGGTGTAAACCAGCTGCTTGGGCATCCCGAATATCTCTGTCCCTTCGAGAAAGAAGGGACGCTTCTCTGGATAAAACAGAGCGAAGCGTTCGTTGACCTGCACCTGCCCGGCATCGGCCTCGATCTGGCTGAAGTCAGGGTTGTAGGTCGCATCGAGCGTGAGGTTGGAGGTCAGGCCATATGTGGCGTTGAAGCCGAACTCACCTTCGGGGTCCTGATGATTGAAGTCGCCGAGCTCGTCGATCTTGCCGCCCCTCGAGCCTGTCAGGAACGGATTGATCTCCATGAACAGGCCCATGTCCAAGTTACGAAGCCCCGTCAGCTTGCCAGCCTGCGTGAGCTTGTTCGCCACGTCTCCGGTGATGGGCGCCCAAGAGCTCTTGTAACCGTTCCGCTGGATGTTGCGCTCGACCTGAAGTCCCCAGACCTGCTCGTCCAGCTCCGGAAAACGAAGGCTCTTGAACGGGATCCTTATCTCCGCCTCGTAGCCCCACTCCGTCAGGTGCGCGCCGGAATCCCAGAGGAAGTCGGGGTTCTGGTCGATCGGCGACCCGAAACTGCCGTGGCCGCGACGGCCAGTCCCACCGCCACTTTCGTTCCAGAGGCCGTCGTGCTGAACGCCGAGCGGGTTCACCGTGAAGACATAGGCACGCCGCTGATCGTCGAAAGTGTCGAGCACGAAGCGGATATAGTCATCAGAAAACGTGAACGAATCGCGCTCCGACAATGTGGCCCGAATCTCGCTCGGATTCTCGTCGTAGGCCCGGACAGCGAAGTAGATCGCGTCCGAATCAACCAACACCAGCACCTCGGTGCGCTGTGAGGCCGCGGACCCTTCGATGGGATCGTACTGGGTGAAGCCGTCCAGGAGAGCAGCCTGCTCCCAAGACACGTCATCGAGTCGGCCGTCAATGTCGATGTCGGCAGATTCGACTGAGGGCGTCGCTACTTCGATCTGTGCGGCGGCCCCGGTATAGCGTGCGGCCGCGGTCGGCTCGGGCTCGGTGCCCGCGACGGGGCCACGTGGCCGAGCAGGGTCATCTCCGCCCGATGTGAGTATGGCGGCCGCGACGGCCACCTGAAAAAAGGACTGGATCATCTATATCATCTTGTTAGTGGTGCGTCTTTCATAAGCTTGTGATATCGACCTAAATCATCTGGGCGAGACAAGTCTGCAGCCCAAGCCTGTTGTATAGTGTCGGCTGAGAAATGACACGCCGTACATCTTCCGTGCTGAGAGCCACTCTCAAATGACTCGTAGAGAACGTTTCACCAATGACGAGGCTCAACTTCTGCGGTCCGCGTTCCGGGACGGCGAATCACTCGCCTGTCCTCGATGCAAAAGTCCTCTCGACCGCCGAGCAGTTCCGCCCCGCCCCGACGTCTCTTACGTGAGAGACCGAGTCTGGGTTTCGTGTGCCGTATGTCACGCAACGATGGTGCTGGACAGGCGACAGCCCGAATGACAGGAGAACTGCGCGTCATCGCTTTCGCGGGCACGAGACTGATTATGAAAGTCGAGGGTGACACGCTTCGGTTCCCGCAGTTCGACGAACTTGAGGCCGCAATCGGCGGGGATATGCTGTCGGCTGCAGGCCTGCCCGCAGCCGACGGAGGCTTGACCAGCGAGTCGCTCATCTCTCTCCCGGAGAACTTAGAGTTGCCTGGGAACTTTCGAATCGACGGGCTTCGCGCCGCGTATCACGCGCTCAACAAGGCCGACTTCCGGGCGGCGGGCCGGGCTCGCCAGATCATCGAGTGGCACAGAACGCACCGATTCTGCTCGCGATGCGGCACCGCAACCGAGCGCGAGCTGCGGCAGGATTCGATGACCTGCCCGTCCTGTGGGCAGAGGCACTTTCCGCGCGTCGCGCCAGCAGTGATCGTACTCGTGCAGCGAGGGCGCCAGGCGCTCCTCGGGCGCTCACCCCACTTCACGGAGGGCGTCTACTCGACCCTGGCGGGCTTCGTCGAACCCGGCGAGTCGCTCGAGGAATGCGTCCACCGCGAGATCGCCGAAGAAGTCGGTGTCCGAGTCGGCAATCTTCGATATTTCGCTAGTCAGCCGCACTCCTTTCCTAACTCACTCATGGTCGGCTTCGTCGCTGACTGGATCGAGGGTGGGATTCAGATCGATGCGCAGGAAATTGAGGACGCGCGCTGGTTCGACCGGGATCGGCTACCGACCCTGCCCCACCCGATGTCGATCGCCCACGCCTTGATTAAGGACTTCGTGGAGCGAACTGCACCCTAGCGCCATCGCAGTCCGAAGCGATGGGAACCGCCCTCATACGCATTAGGGGACTCCGGATCGCCGGTGTATTCCTTAAAGGGACGGAACGCCCACTCGATCGTGATCTCATCGCCCCAGAACGCAAGTCCGGTCGTAAACGGCTTGGCCTCACTACCGCCGGGGACACTCTGGAATCCTGCCCGCACGACGAACGTGCGACCCTGCACCGGCCAGTACCCGATCTCGACGCCCCCGCCGTAGGTCACCTCGTCATCGGCGAAGCCGAGGTTTGCGGCATAGCCCAAGTCGAAGATCCCGACCTGCTGACCATACCCACCCGCACCAAGCACGACCTTCGCTAGTCCGGCCCCCGAATCGACAATCGGCTTTTTTCCGAGATCATGGACTGTCAGTCCGATTGCCAGAGGCCCTACGTCCCGAGCCACCCCGATATCGAACAGAACGACGCTCTGCCGATCGCTATCGACCCTCTGGTCCACGAGATCGACCCCGATGCCGAGATCGATGTCGAAGAAAGTTTTTCGGGCATATCCGATCGTGGCTACCCTCTCGGAGACCGGAACGGATCCGAAACCGAAGAGGTGATCCTGACCCGCCGGCGCGGCGAGCACGCCAGCCCCGAACGCACTGTACTGCAGCGTCCGCACACCGATGCCGACGCCTCCGCCAAGCCACTGAACCGCCGCCGACACCGTGGCCGAACTGCTGTTGGCACCCCACCGCTGGATCTCGAAGCCGACGCCCGACGCTCCAGCAAGCAGGGCGGGATGGTAGAAGAGAGCGTCCGCATGGCCCGCATTCATAATGTATGAGTCACCGAGGGCCATCGCTCTCGTCGAAGCAGGCAACTGGGTGGTCTTCGGCAGTACACCAGCCGTCTGCGCACTGACTTCAGTGGCTGTGACTCCAA
Source organism: Longimicrobiales bacterium (assembly GCA_028823235.1). Classification (NCBI taxonomy): domain Bacteria; kingdom Pseudomonadati; phylum Gemmatimonadota; class Longimicrobiia; order Longimicrobiales; species Longimicrobiales bacterium. Next base: position 183,584 of record JAPKBW010000005.1, read on the forward strand.
GCATCAGGGCGAGAACCGAGAGCAGGCCCGAGCAGCAGAGGTCGAACGTCTGCGTCCGCGTAGAGGAGATCATCAGCTGCCCTCCACACGCGCGCCGAGGAATCCCGGATCCAGGTCACTGAAGCCAACCTGATCGATAATGACCTCTCCCGCGTGCACTTGGTCGAAGACGAAGCTGATCTGGGTGATCTGCCGCACATCGAGTGATCGATTGTCCGCCAGGAAATCCCGCAACGGAATTGAGTAGGTCTGTAAAATCATCTCCCAATGCGTCTGGAATCGGGCCGCCTCGCGGTCTCCTCTCCGCATTACGTACGTATCCAGAGGGCGTCGCACTGCGCCATACTCACTCAGCGTTACGCGAGCCATTCGCCCGGACGAGTCGAGCAACTCAATGGAGAGATCCACATCTGGGTCTTCCTCCTCTTCGTCGTCATCCCCTCCACGACCAGCGGCGTCCGTCTCATCGTCCTCGTTGTCCTCCTCTTCTTCCTCGTCATCCTCCGAGGTCGGCGCTTTCCGCGGTCCCGGGACGTCGTTTGTCGGGGCAAGCATGAAGTCCAGCGTCGAGCCCGCCGAGAGTCGCCAGTCCGCCGCGAGTCCAGCGGGCAGGCCTAGCGTGTATCGTGCGGTCGGGCCGTGGGCCGTGGTATCTGGGCCCGCCATCCGGTTGTTCCAGCCGACCGTAACTCCCTGATTGTCCTGGGAAGCTGAGGTATTGGCCCGATTACTGGAACGGAGGAGCAGGTTCGCCTCTTTCCATGTGGCGAGGGAGTCACCAGCAATCGTCACGCCGTGCTCACTTCCACTGGTGACGTCGATGTCTTCCTCGAAATCAGCGAGCGGCCGAAACGCGCTGGTCTCGAAGCGGGTGATGTACATCGTTTCCGGAAGCCACTCGCCAATGACCCGATGATCGCGAAAGATCGGTAGGTAGCTCTTGTCCCCTCGCGTCACGACCTCGAGAAAAGCCGAGACATAGATCTCGGCGAACCGGCGCTGGTCCTCCTCTGGAATCAGGCCACGGAGGTCGAGGATCCGTGCGCTGCGAGGGCCACTGTCGTGTGAGCCCCAGACGCTGTTCCACTGACCATGGTTCGCGCGATAGACGTACACCGCGGACTTGAAGTTGAACGTATCAGGGTCATTGAACTTCATTCGATCGTAGATGCGGAGACCGTGGAAGCTGGTCACGTCCCCGTCGTGCGACCCATGGAAGGTCAGGTAGCTCATGTCCTCAACGACCACGGGACGGCCGGTCGGGAGATACTGCCCGTCGACCGGTGCAATCGAGATGATCCCCTTGATGTCGTATCCGAAATCGAACTTGAGGGAGGCGTCGTCCGGGTAGTGTGTCAGGTCGTTGAACGCAGCCGCGTTCGCCACCGCTTCTCCACCCCGGGAGTGACCCATGAGCACAATATTGCTCATGTCGACCTTGCCCTCGAACGGATTTCCAGCCTCGGCGTTGAACTCCTCGAATAGCTGCACATGGCGCAGGAGGAACCACCCGCGCGCGTCATTCTCACCGCGAATGCCGCCGTTGATGAAGTTCTCATCCACGCTCACCAAGATGTATCCACGACTCGCCAGCAACTCTCCGAAGTAGTCGTACCCGGGGTCGGAAAAGTCCCGCATGTCGTGGTTTCCGTGGACGACCAGAACCAACGGGAAAGGCCCTTCACCATCGGGATACCACACCCGCGCGTTGAGGGGCATCTCCTTCGGCGTGAAGTCCCAGTAGTCGTTCCGTTCGGACGCCGAGGCTCCCAGGCTCACCATCTTCGACACGTCCACAGTCGGCGTCGTGATCGCAACCGAATCCCTATACTCGGGACGGTTCTTGTCCGTACCAGAGCCGTAGTAGAGCGCCTGCACTCCGAACGAGCCGGGCTGGCCGGGGTCGGGCGCCTCGAGGATCTGCCGAGCGAGCACCACATCGGCATCGCTCGGCGTCAGCTTGAGTGCAGGCGTGCACGCTGTCACGCCCAAGATCGCCACCGCGGACCACTGAATCACTTTCGTCATGGAAACCATCATGGCGTCCCCTTCGGAGGCTGGCAATCAGATGTCGGGTTGTTTAGCCTTGGCATCTGAAATTGCCCAGCACATGGAGTAAAGAATGGCCAACCCAACGGTCACAATTGAGACGAATCACGGCACCATCGTTGCCGAGATGTTCATGGACGTCGCGCCGAAAACCGCCGGCAACTTCATTGACCTCGCAAAAAAGGGGTATTACGACGACCTCGTCTTCCATCGCGTGATCAGGGATTTCATGATCCAAGGTGGTTGCCCGGACGGAAGGGGAACTGGTGGTCCCGGCTATAGCATCCCGGATGAATTCGCGCCTGGCCTCACGCACGACGTCGCGGGCTACTTCTCGATGGCGAACTCGGGCCCGAACACGGGCGGATCGCAGTTCTTCATCACTCTTGCCCCGACCACGTGGCTGGATGGCAAGCACGCGATCTTCGGCAAGGTCACCGCTGGCATGGACGTGGTCGAGGCGATTGGCGTCACAGAGACCGGTATGGGTGACCGCCCTGCCGACGACGTCGTAATGAAGAGCGTAACGGTCAGCGAGAGCGAGTAGGCCGATCGCCCGCCAGTGACACGACTGCGCAAGACGCGGTTCTCTTGCGATACTGAGGCCGGACTCCGAAAAGGGTCCGGCCTCTCGTGTTGGCGGCATCGCTGCGAGCGCGTCGTTTTATCCACAATCCGCAGCTAATGCGAATCACACTGCCTGCCGTGTAGTACGCACCGACGATTCCTGACACGTATCGGGTGTCGGTCGCGATCGTCCTTCGACTCGCTTCTTCTCAGCCAATCGGCCGATCCATCTGGCCGATTTTGTATCCCTGCGGAGGTTCTGCGCCAAGAAGGTGCCGTACGAAGTAATCCCAGCGCCTCCTCATCATGTACGGCTCATTGCCAAAACCATGTCTGCGATTGGGCAACAGGAGCATGTCGAAGTCCTTGTTCGCCTCAATCAATGCATCCACCACGAGCATCGTGTTGGACGGGGGCACGTTGTCGTCGACGGTCCCGTGAGCGATCAGCAACTTCCCACGCAGGTTCTCGACAAGAAGCTGGTTCGCCTGATTGTCGTAATTCGTAGTCCCGTCGGGATACTCTTCGAGCAGGCCCTGCCACTTCTCGCCCCAGTCGTCTTCGTAGTTGCGGTTGTCATGATTCCCTGCCTGGGACACGGCTACCGAGTAGAAATCCGGGTAGCGCATGATTGCGTCAGCGGCGGCGAAGCCACCTCCCGAGTGCCCGAAGATCCCGACCTTGGACACGTCGATCCATTCGTGCCTCGCGGCGAGCTGCTCGATTCCACCCATCTGATCCGGCAGTCCGTTGTCGCCCATGTTTCCGTAGTAGGCCTCATGAAAAGCCTTCGAGCGCATCGGGGTGCCCATCGCATCGAGCTCGATGACGACGAAACCAAGCTCCGCGATCGACTGGAGGTCCCGGTGCGAGGCACGAAAACTTCGTGAGCCCACTGAACCGCTCTGGGGGCCAGGATAGAGGTAGTTCACGACCGGATACTTCTCGTTCGGATCGAAGTCGAGTGGACGGAACATCAGTCCATACAGGTCCGTCTCACCGTCTCTCGCCTTCACGCTGAACGGCATTGGCGGCTGCCAGCCTGAGGAAACCAGCCGCGATGCATCCGCTTCTTCGAGCGTCATGACCTCGTCACCATCACGGTCTCGGAGGACCGTCACGGTGGGGATCACCGGCGTGGAGTAGGAGTCCACGAAGTACGCCCCGTCCGGCGAAATCGACACCGCGTGATTCGCGCTGTCGGGGGTGAGGAGAGAAACATCGCCATTGTCCAGCCCGACCCGGTACAGGTACTGGAAGTACGGGTCGCCTGGCTCTCTCTCATTCCCCATAAAGGTGACCGTACGGTCTTCTGCGTTGACCTCCCGCAGGTCGAGCGCGTTCCAGTCGCCCTCTGTGACCTTCCGCTTCAGCGCACCAGTCCGGGAGTCGTACAAGAAGAGGTTGCCCCAGTTGTCGCGCTGCGAGAACCAGAGGATCTCGTTCGACGCCGAGAGATAGCGCCAGCCGCTTTGCGACTCGTAGAACGTCTCCTCGACCTCCTCGAACAGGTCGCGGACGTCGCCTGTGACAGCATCAGCTGTGCGAACGCTCGCGACCTTGTGGTCACGGGAGGACGACACGAAAACGAAGTGTGACCCATCGGCACTCCATTCGAGATCACCGATTCGGCCGCCACATTCGATGTGGTCGCTGCACGTCGAACGATGCTGGTCAGGGTCCATATCCAGCCGAACCATGTGGTCCCCAGCCGGGCGATCAAGATCGAGTACGACCCGAGACACTCGAAAAATGACCGTGTCTTCGGGCATCGGATAACGCCACGCATCGAGCTCCGGATGTCCGACACCCGTAGTCGTCAAATACATCATCCCGACACCGCGGGAGTCGTGCTGGAACGTCGCGATCTTCCGCGAATCAGGTGACCATGTCATGACGGGCCGGTCACGACGTACCCAGCCAGCGTTGTTGGTCCCGTAACCGAAGTCCTCGATACCGTCCGTGGTCAGCTGCTCCTCCTCTCCATTGTCGCGGTCACGGACCCACATGTTGTGCTCGCGGATGAAGGCAGCGTAGCGGCCATCGGGTGACGCGATCTCATTCGCTGTTGTCGGTGTCCGGGTCGGTTGCTCCGAAGCACATTCATATTCGGCGAGATCGCACCGGAAGGTCCCCTGTCCCCGGAGCTCAAGGGTCACATCGTGACCTTCGAAAGTCATCGACGTAATCGGAAGGGCGAGTGGCTCAAGAGACACTCCTCCCGCAGCCGTCAGCGCCGCCGAAATCCGGTCGTGATCGAATGCTCGACCTTTCTCCTCAGACTCCGGTTCGACGATGACAAACTCACCGCCGCCGGGGATGGTGTTCTGATACCAGAAGCGACCATCGGGCAGCCAGTGGGCGCGCACGGCGGCGCCATACAAGAGGGGGTTCGTCTGCGCACCGAGAAATCGCTCCGCGCGGGCATAATCGTCGGCCGTCAGCTGCGTCTGCGCCCGAGCCAAGCCAGGGACAGCAACGAAGAACAAGACAGAAAAAGCGACACTGCGCCGCATGGCATCCTCCAGGAGATTCCGTACCACACAAAAAATGGCGAGCCGACTGAGAGCCGCGCTCCCATCCGGCCCGCCTCCTTCCGAATCTGACGCCGCTCCGTTGGGCCGGCAACGCGCGGGTCGGGGACTCAGCTTACCGGTGAACGGCCTTCCGCCAAGACCACCGGCGATCACCCCACTCATTGTGTTCTCCAATGACTAAGAGCGAGGTTCGTCTTTTCGGTACAGAAAAACCGCGACTCTGATCCGTTAGGCGGACGCACTGGACCCACGCGGGCGCGGCCGGTACGGTTTCTCCCTGAGATACGTCCACTCCGGAGTCCCGTCATGACCCGCACAGTTCGCGTAGCGTACATGTTTGTCCTCACCGCGGTAGTCGGTGCACCCTCTCTGTTCGCCCAGGCCGTGGACAAGCGCCCGCTCGAGATCGCCGACTACAGGCTGTGGCGTACCATTGAGGGAGTCGCAATTTCGGACGACGGTCGCTGGACGGCTTGGACGTACAGCAAGGTGCGGGGCGACGACACGCTGGCAGTCCGGAGCCTCGACACCGACGCCCGCCACGACATTCCGCGAGCATCGGACGGGATGCTTTCCTCTGATGGCGCATGGGTCGCGTACTCGCTGGCTCCCGACTTCCGCGAGATCGAGACGCTCGAACGTGACGGTGACCCAGTGCCCCGTCAGGCCGGCCTTATGAACCTGCTGACGGGCGAGTCGCTCACCTGGGACGACGCGGACTCCTTCGGCTTCTCTGAGACCGGCAGCCATTTCTTTGTGAAGAAGCGTCAGACGAACGACGACGCAGACCACGACGGCACCGATCTGATCCTCCGGAATCTCAGAGAAGGATATCAAGAGCTCGTTGGCAGCGTGGCCGACCTCGCGTTCAACGACGCCGGCACCCACCTCGCGTTTACTGTCGACACCGAAGGCGGAGACGGGAACGGGCTCTACCTGGTCGATCTCGCCACAGGTGCCCGGCGTGGTCTGGACAACAGCAAGGACCGCTACGCCCGCCTGACCTGGTCCGAAGACGGATCCTCGCTCGCAGTACTGCGCGGAACGACCCCCGACGGAATGGTCGAGCGGGAGAACACCGTCGTGGCATTCGCGGGCGTCCGGCTTCCCTCCCCTGCCCGTTTCGACTTCTCGCCAGATGTACCGGGCCTGAACGAGGGATGGGTTATCAGCGAGAAAGGCGGCGTGGTCTTCGACGAAGACGCGAAGATGATTTTCGTAGGGACCAAGCCGCAGGAGACCGAATTGGATGAGTGGTCAGACGAAGACCTGCCGCTCGCAGACGTCAACATCTGGCACTGGGAGGACGACCGGATTCAGGCGCAGCAGCAGCAGCAGCTTCGGCAAGACCGGAATCGCACCTACGTGGCGTCTTTGCGCCTCTCAGCCAGTCAGCTTGTCCACCTCGCGGACGAGCAGATGCGCTCCGTCGAGATCAGCCGGAACGGGCGTTGGGGGATGGGCCGTGACGACCGAGCATACGTCTCTGACTGGGAGCCTCGAATCGCGGATTACTACCGCGTCGACCTGGCTACTGGTAACCGCACTCCTGCCCTGACTGCCCATCTCTCGACGCTCGGCATGTCACCGGATAGCGAGCACTACCTCTACTGGAAAGACGGGCAGGTCTGGGACTACCAATTCGATGACAACCGGCACGTGAACCTGACCCTGCAGGGTGGCGTCGACTTCACGAACCAGCAGTTCGACCGTTTTGGCGAAAAGCCTCCTCACGGCATCGCGGGCTGGGCGGACGAGGGTGAAGGAGTGCTGCTGCATGACCGGTTCGACGTCTGGCTACAACCGTATGACGGGAGCCCGGCGCGGAATCTGACCAACGGCTTCGGCACGGAGGAGGAGATCCGGCTCCGGTACGTCCAGACCGATCCGGACGAGCGCGAGATCGACCTGGATGAGCCGCTCCTCTTGGAGGCCTACGGTGAGTGGACCAAGAGGGAAGGCTTCTTCGAGCTCGATGGAGACGACCTTGAGGAGCTGACCTGGGAGGATTATCGCTTCGGCAATCCGGAGAAGGCGGAGGACGCTGACCGGTACCTGTTCACCGTTCAGAGCTGGGAGGAATTTCCCGATCTGTGGGTCAGCGATGGCGATTTCGGAGACCGCGACCGGGTATCCGTAGCGAACCCTCAGCAGGACGAATTCCTGTGGGGCAGCCGAATTCTCTTCGACTACACGACGGATGATGGCATTCCGCTCCAGGGGACGCTCGCGATTCCGGAGACGTACCAGGAGGGTGACAAGCTGCCGATGGTCGTGCGCTTCTACGAGAAATACTCCCAGGACCTGCACGCCTATCCAACCCCGATCTACCGGCATCAGCCGAACTTCGCCGGACTGGTCAGCAGCGGCTTCCTGCTGATGCAGCCCGACGTGCACTTCCGCCTCGGGAGTTCACACTCCGACATGCTCGAAGCAGTCGAAGCGGCCACGCGAAAGGTCATCGAGATGGGCTATGCCGATCCCGAGGCCGTCGGACTGAGTGGCCATTCCTACAGCGGTGGTGGCAGCGCATACATCGCGACGCGCTCTACCATGTTCTCAGCCATCGCCCACGGTGCTGCCCCGATCAACCTGGTGAGCGAGTTCAATCAGCTCTTCGTGGGAAGTGGCCAGAACAACCACAGCTACGACATCTACGGACAGGGCCGGTACGCATCGAATCCTTATGACGACTTCGATCTCTACTGGAGCGAATCGCCGATTTCAGGCGTCGAAACCATGGATACACCCGTGCTCTATCTGCACGGTGAAGAGGACCCGACCGTAAACTGGGAGCAGGGACTGGAGTGGTACAACGCGCTCCGCTTCCTGAAGAAGCCGATCATCTGGCTCTCGTATCCCGATGAAGGGCACGGCCTCCGCAAGCTCCAGAACCGCATCGACTTCCAATACCGACTCCAAGACTTCTACAACCATCATCTGAAAGGGATGGCGGCGCCGTCATGGATGACCGACGGGGTGCCACAGGTCGACAAGGACCAGCACTTGAGGGAGTACGCTCCCAGAATTTTCAGGCCGAGGTTGATCGGATAGGGGGCCGATGACGCAGCCGAACGCACATACCGCTGCGACACCTGAACGACATCTCGGTGTGGGGGGCTCTTCTGCTGCTGGATTGGTGCAGCAGCGATCCCACCACACCGCCGGAGCCCGACACTCTGCCGAAGTACCGAACTGCGGGGACCTGACGATAGATCTGACGGTCGGCTGACCTTCCGACTCAGTTCGCGGTCGAATCTCCCGGTCCTTTCGGACCTGGCTTCCCACACAACTCGTCGGCACCCGCCCTCAGTCGACGCAACGCCTCTTCCCGTCCGAGCGCG